>JAQTWR010000361.1 GCA_028689195.1 Anaerolineales bacterium
CGATGAACCACAACCATGCCTGAATAACGCCCCATTGCGGCTTCCAAAGTTTCTTGCCGGTGAGGTACGGAACCAGCCAGTAGGAAATGCCCATGAAGCTCAGCGTTACGCCTGTGCCTACCGTGGGGTGGAAGTGTCCGGGGATGAACGCGGTGTTGTGCAAAACGAGGTTGACGTTGTATGAAGCGTTCGCCAAACCGCCGATGCCGCCGAAGAAGAAGATCAAGCCGCCGAAGAGTTGCGCGGTAACGGAGGGATTTTTCCACGGCAGGGCGAGTATCCATCCCAACATGCCTTTGCCGCCGTTTTTGCGCGCGCCATATTCAAGCGACGCGATGACGGTGAAGGCGGTCAGCATGGACGGGAAGAAAACCGAGGTGGTGAGCAGCGAGTGGATATATTTCCACGCGGTCGGTACGCCGGGGTCTACATACTGGTGGTGGAATCCGAGCGGCGTGGAGAGGATCAAGAAGAGCCAGAAGGAAAAGCGCGCGAGAGAATCGCTGAACATTTTTCCGCCGACTTGTCTGGGGAGCATGGCGTACCATGAAATGTACGCGGGCAAGAGCCAGAAGTAAACCAACGGGTGTCCGGTAAACCAGAAGTAGGTGCGCGCCAGTTGCGGGTCAACATTGGCGATTAAACCAAGCGACCACGGCAGGAGCATGGTGAGGATTTCAGTCGCAATACCGAGCGTGCAGATTTGCCATAATACGACGGTAATGAGCGAGGCAAAGGCGATGAAGGGCGTGCGTTCGTCTGGGTTTTCTTTGCGCCATTCCATGTAAGTGGCATAGAAGCCCCAGCTTTCCACCCAGCTGCCTACTACAACGAGCGTGAGACCCAGGTAGTAAGCCCAGCTCGCTTTAAGAGGCGGATAGAAGGTGTAAAGCACGGTGGCTTGATTGAGCAGGATCGGAACGGCAGCCGTGGCAAGACCAACGACCATCATCCAAAAACCGACCATGTTGAGTTTGGGGTAGCGCAGGGAACGCTTGAGACCGAAAATCATGTTGAAGGTGAGGAACCCCATGATGAAGAAGGTCGTCCACACCAGCGCGTTCAATACGCCGTGAATCGTCAAACCCTGATAGTAGGATTTGAACAACGGTTTCAGGTATGGGTACAGGTCCAAGCCGGCGTGCTCCAAAGCTTGCAGCGGTCCAAAGAGACTGCCGAGTCCAAGCGCGAACATGGCGACAAAAAGATGCCAGCCGATAAATTTCTTTTCCTGTGAAGTTAATTCATATTGTTTCATAATATCTCCTGCTATGGCTCGACGATTACAACGCCATACATCGCCGCATGTGCCGCGCCGCAATATTCTGTGCAAATGTAGTTGTAGCTGCCGGGTTTCGTGAAAGTGGTGGTCAATTTAGAAACCTGCCCGGGCACAATTTGGAAGTTCACATTTGTATCTTGCAATTTGAAGCCGTGTTGAACGTCCATCGAAGTGACGTAGAAGGTTACTTTTGCGCCGACGGGTACTTTCACTTCTGCGGGCAGGTATTGCCATGTCTTTGCCAGAATGTAGACGTCGTATTTTTTACCCGCAACAACTTCGCGCACGCCCGGATTCGCCCATGGGCTGTTGGGGTCCGACGCGACGGTTTTCGGGTCTACCCGCGTTTCAGGGGAGGGGACTTGAATCCCCATACCAAACGCGGCGACCGCTACGGCGGTCGCAAACAGGACCAGCATGATGACGCTGAAAACTATCCAGTTGCGCTCAAATGGATCGATATGCATTTGCTTTGCGCTCATAGTGTCGCTCCTCTGCTCAGCAGGATCATATAGATCGTGCCCCAAATCAGGATGAGCGTGATCACAAAAATGACCAAAACCGCTACAGTGCCTGTTGGGCGAAATGCTTCGTTATCTTTATCTTTTTTCGCCATGTTCATTCTCCTTATAGATTTGAATTAGGAAATTCCGCTTTACGCGGTTCCGCAATTTGCGGAGTGGAAAACAGATAGTTTCGCGCGCTGTTACCGATCCACCTCCTCTTTACCTTAACATGTATTTCAAATCATCGGCGATCTCTGGCACGGTTACGCCGAATGGAAACACCAACTTCAAATAACCTTCGCGGTCTATTACGAGCAGCGTGGCGGTGTGGTCAATTAGATAACCGCTGGCGGCGCTGCCTGTGCGCTTTTCATAGAAAATCCCATAAAGCGACGCGACCTCCGCTATTTTTTCGTCCGAGCCTGTCGCGCCGATAAACGACGGGTGAAAGTGCGCGACGTATTCCGCTAGTTTGGCGGGCGTATCGCGCGCGGGGTCGAGCGAAATCATAATGAGTTGAATATCGTCCGCGCTTGCGCCCAGCGTTCGTAGCGCCTGCCCCACATTTGCCAGCGTTGCGGGACAAATATCGGGGCAGAAGGTATATCCAAAATAGAGCAGGACGAGTTTGCCGCGATAGTCGTTTAGTGAAACGTCGCCTTTGCTGCTGGTCAGCGTGAAATTGAAAGAAGGTTCGGGCGATTGGATCACCGTACCGTGAAAGGCGTGCGGGCGGAAGAAATAAAACCCTACGGCTAAACCGAGTATGGCTGCTATGACGATGAGCGCGATTTTTAATTTCATGCTTAATATTTTACCTGTTACTCTGAATAACACAAAAACAGATGCGCGGCTTCGTAAGCCAATTTTGCCGCGCCTGTGCTGTTGCGTACTTCCTCTGCTAACACGCCGAGATGACGGAGGATGCGGTCTGCGGTGGAGGCTTCGGTGGCGTATTTATACTTTGCGCGGATGATGCCCCAGCCGTCTACCAAAACGAAAGACGGGTCGAAGGAAAACTTTCCGTCGCCTTTGTCTTCGTAGTAGATTTCAAACCCCGAACCGATGATGGTTTTGAGCAGCGTTTTGTTTGCTGTGGTTGCAAAGGTCCAGCGTTTTGCGTCTGCGCCGATGGAATTGGCGTAAGTTTGTAGAACTTCGGGCGTATCGCGGTCAGGATCGAGCGAGACGGTGACAAAAGCGACTTCGATACCGTCGAGTTGAATTTCGTTCAAACGGGATTGGACTTCCTTCATGGTGTCGTTGATGTTGTAGCAAGGCGCGGGGCAGTTGGTATATGTAAACGTATAGAGTACGAATTTTCCGCGCAGGTCTTCGCTGGTGAGGCGTTCGTTGTTTTGTTTGGTCAGGTTGAAGGCGGGCGCAAGCTGCATTCGCGGCATGACCTTGATCGGCTGAAATATCTTGAAGGCGAAAGCCGCGGCGACGATGACGGCGAGCAGGACATATACGCTGTTGAGAAGGAATTTGTTCATGCGGCTATATCGGCG
>JAQTWR010000362.1 GCA_028689195.1 Anaerolineales bacterium
TACGCTTCGCCCGCGGGAACGCGGACTTGATACTGCGGCTTCTGCGAATTAATCGCGCCCGCGGGAATTTGTTTGAGCGCCTGCTCCAGAATTCTCAGCGATTGGCGCATCTCGTCAAAGCGGATGAGATAGTTATCGAGCATGTCGCCATTGTGACGCACGGCTACGTCGAAGTCGAAACGGTCATAGATCGAATACGGGTCGGCGCGGCGAACATCATACGGAACGCCCGAAGCGCGCAAGACGGGTCCCGTAACCGAGTAGCGAATCGCGTCTTCGGCGCTGAGTACGCGGATACCTTTCAAGCGCGCCATCAAAACCTCGTTCTCGCTCAAGAAGCGTTCCATTTCATCCACTTTGGCGGGAAGGCGTTCGGAGACCAGGTCTTTGATTTTTTGTATGGCAAAGTCGGGGATGTCGCGCACCACGCCGCCGAAGCGATAGTAGTTGCACATCAGGCGCGCGCCGGAAACGGCTTCAAAGATATCGAGGATTAATTCCCGCTCTTCAAAGGCGTACAGCGCGGGCGTATACATTGCGCCAAGATCGTTGAGCAACATGCCGACAAAGATCAAGTGGTTTTGTACGCGGCTTAATTCCGCCATAATAACGCGGATGTATTCGGCGCGTTCGGCGACTTGAATTTTCATCAATTTTTCGACGGCAAGCACATAGCCAAAATTATTGCTCATCGAGTTGAAATAATCGAGGCGGTCGGTGTAAGGGATGATCTGCAAATAGGTATTGCGCTCGCCGATTTTATCGTGATTGCGATGCAGGTAGCCCATGACGGGTTTCAAACCCAGAATGGTTTCGCCGTCCAATTGAACAGCCACGCGCAACACGCCATGCGTGGACGGGTGATGCGGTCCCATATTGACGACGATATGCTCGGTCTTCATAGCGCCCGCTTCGTCTTTCAACGAGTGGCGTTCGAGAGAAGCGTAGAGGTCTTCTTCCTTTGTGACCGTGAAGTTTTCGGGGTCGAAATCTTTAGGGAAGTTGAGATTGTCGCGGAAGGGATTTTTGTTTTCCGCGAAGGTGTGCTGTCCATCGGGCCAGCGGCTCTTGAAAGGTTTCGCATCTTCTTCATAGAAGGCTTCCTTCCAGTCCTTGCGGAGCGGATGACCTTCAAAGCCTTCCCACATCAAGATGCGGCGCAGGTCGGGATGGTCTGTGAATTTGATTCCATATAAATCCCACGCTTCGCGTTCCTGATATTCCGCGCCAGCCCAAAGCGGCGTGAGCGACGGAACTTCAACGGGATCGACGCGCTCTACCTGGACTTTGAAGACCAAGCCCGCGCCGCCAGTAGTTTTGTACGCGTGATACACCACTTCCATTTTATTTTCGGCGATGTAGTCCACGCCTGTAACAGCGGTGAGCAGGTCGTACCCAAATTCGTCGCGGATGGCGGTCGCCACTTCGATGAGATTTTCTTTCTGTACAATGAAGCCGCTGTATCCCGCGCGCGCATCAAGGGAGACGAAATTCGGGAAGCGGGCAACCAAATCAACGGAGGTTTGAATCGCGGTAGCCATTATGCGCCTTCCTTTGCCGCGGCGGCTTGTTTAATTTCCGCGTTGCGACGCACGTCAATCAAGTCGGGTCCAAGAATGGGCATCGGCACATAATTGCCGTCGGCTTTTTCTTTGTTGTACCAACGCACGGTCTTGATGGATTGTTTGTCAATTTTTTCTTGAAGTTTAATCATGCCCGCGATCAACGCCTGCGGAGTGGGAGGGCAGCCCGGGATGTAAACGTCTACGGGTAAAAATTTATCAATGCCCGCAACGACGTTATAGCCTTCTTTGAAAGGTCCGCCGCTCGAAGCGCACGCGCCCATTGCAACGACATATTTGGGTTCGGGCATTTGGTTGTACAAGCGGATGATGGACGGCAGCATTTTCTTCGTCACCGTGCCGGAGACCAGCATCATATCGGCTTGACGCGGCGTGGGGCGCATCACTTCCATGCCGAAGCGCGCCATATCGTAACGCGCGGCTTGCGCGGCGATCATTTCAATCGCGCAGCACGCGAGCCCGAACATGAGGGGCCAGACGGAGGAACGCCGACCCCAGTTATACAAACGGTCAAGCGTTGTAATGGCTACAATATTCTCGAGGTCTTCGGGAATGTTGTAGTTCGGTAAACTTAGTTGTTCATTTTCCATGAATGTTCTCCTCGAACCAGTCTTGATAGATTGCGTAAAGGATGTCGTCGTTTGCAAGCGCGAGGTCATCCTCAAATTCATTAAGTTGGATCGTCCATTGATAAATTTGTCGAAGCGTGACTTCTTCAATATTTACTTCGGGATGTTGGCGGCGTAACTCTAAGGCGATGGCGTAGGTGGATTCCCAAGTTAAGTTCATAGGTAATTAGTGATTAGGAACGCGGCGAATTATAGCAGGGAGCGGGGATACGTCAACGGATTTACGCAAAAATATATTTGCATAAATAAGAAAGTGAGTATAATCACAGCCAGTTTATGACAACCGCCATCTGTAGCACAGACTTAAGTCTGTGCTACGCAAACCTATGACAACTGCCCGCCAGAAAGTCCTCGCCCACTTGAAGAAGACCCGCGCCGCCTCTGCGCGGGAGATTGCGCGCGCGTTGAAAATGTCCGCGCCAAATGTGCGCCACCATCTCGCGATTCTATGCTCCGATGGACGTCTGGAGACGACCGAGATTCGCCTGCGCGACAGGCGCGGCAGACCCGAGAAGTTGTACTCGCTTTCGCAAGCCGCGCTGGGAGATAATCTCGCTAAATTGGCAGATGCGCTGCTGGCGGAAGAAAGCCTAAAGTCTAAAGTCGAAGGGCTGGCGAGCCGCATGTTGGACGCAAGTCAATTTGCCAATTTGCCCATTACCAAACGGCTGACGCTGCTGGTTGAAAAACTAGACGCGATGAATTATCAAGCAAGATGGGAAGCCGCCGCCGAAGGTCCGCGCGTGATTTTTGGGAGATGCCCCTACGCGAAGATCATTGAAGGACATCCTGAGTTATGTAAGATAGACAAGGCAATGCTGGAATCGGCGCTGGGAAAATCTGTGACTGAATTTACAAAAATGGAATCAAAAATATATGGGATATGTCCGCTTGCGTTTCAGGTTGGATGATAAAGAATCTCCGAGGTTTTGAAGACCTCGGAGATTTGATTTAGATCGTAAATTCCTTCCGCACAACTTCGACATTCGCCGCATTGAGAAAATTGACCGCGTTCTCGTCGGTGCGATACGCCACGCTGTACACAATCCGCGTGACGCCGGCGTTGATGAGAACCTTCGTGCA
>JAQTWR010000363.1 GCA_028689195.1 Anaerolineales bacterium
GCTGACTCCGTTTGGGATGACGACGATCAGTTTGCGGTCAAGCCCCAGCGACGCGATATAGTCGCGGGTAACTCTCGACGGGCAGATGATCGCATCGCTCAAGTGTAAAGCCGCGATCTCCTGTTCCTTTATCTTTAACAATAAATTGGGATCAATTTCGGGGTAGTGATATTTCAGTTCGACGGACGGAAGCCCGTTCACCTCGAAAAGCGTTTTATATCCGAACCGCTTTTTGTTCTGCGCGATGTGAAGCCCGTCCCATACGCTGCGATAATGAACGACGTTATAATCTGCATGAAGCGCGAGGTGCGCGAGAACCGATTTTCCAAAATGCGCCGCGCGCGCGAGAAAATTTTCGCCAAGATTCTGCGCGATGCGCGTGACGCGCGCGCCCTCGATAGTATCTTCGGCGGGTAATAAACCGTCGTTCGGCGTGATAAGATGGACGTCGTAGCCCGCCTTGACCAGTCCGCGAATGTTGTGAAGAATATGCGTCGAGGCGCCCTTCGGACTTGGCACAATATCGAAAGCCGTATAGAGAATTTTTTTCATCGCTTGGATTATAAGACACTCGGAGGAACTCATGCCGTTATTTTGCGTGTTAGGCGGCGCTGCCGTCGTAGCGATAGCCCTGTTCTTTTATTTGTTGAATACCGCGCGCAGGAAAATATCGGATGCGGCGAATATCATGGGGAAGAAAGATTACGCGCCCGTATATATTTCCATTGCAGATAAACCCGACGCGATTCTGCGCGGCATGGATCGTTTCGTCGCCGAGACGAGCAAAACCGAAACGGCGGGCGATAAGTGGCGTTGGATTCCCATGCTGATTTTTTTCGCGGGGGCGGGATTGATGGCGGTTGATTTGCTCATCCTTTTGTTTGGGTATGTTTCGTTTGTGTTCACAGGCGGCGGATTGGCGTTGTGGATCGCGGCTTTTGTCATGGCGCTCAGTTTACGCAAAAGTGATTCGCGCGATTTCGCGCCCCGTTACTATGGCTTGAAGGAAGTGTTGCGAACCCTGCGCGACGACCTGAAACCGAACACGACTTTTCTCGGTCATCTCGATTTGACGGGCGCGCTGTTGAATACAAAAGTGGCGCGCGAGTCAAAAGACGCGCGCGACCGCACGACGCAGTACTTCCGCGACGAGTGGCTTTCGCTCAAAGCAAAACTATACGATGGAAATATTCTGCGCGTTTCCGCCGTTCAAAAATCGAAGAAGCGCAAATCATACATGAAGCGCAGCCGCATCAGCGGGAAGTACAAAACCAAACCCGAGAAGTTCAAAGGCGCGCAGCATGATTTGAAAGTGCGTATTGTGGTCAACCCCCAGGCGTATCAAATTACGCCAAACGCAAATTTCAAGCAGGGGCAGAAAATCGGCAAGTACGCCATCTCGCAATTAAGTACGGCGGACGGCATGATTAACTTCGTCGCAAGTTCTTCGCACGACGAAGTGGAATACGAACAAATTTTGCAAGTCTTAAAATCCGCTTATTCTCTTTTACAACGAAAGGCTGCGTAATATGAAAAAATTCATTCCCTTTATTGTCGCGTTTATTTTGATTTGTCTTGTAATGGGCGTTGCGGGAATCTTCGCGTTCAGCGGTCTTGCGGCTGCGGAAAAATTCGGCGGCAAAACCGCGTGGTCGCAGCCATACGATACCGCCGAAAGCATGAAGGTCATTGACTTGAACGGCGACGGGCAGGACGAACTGTTTATTCAAAACGCAAATAACGTCACGGTGTACGATGGCGGCGGAAATATCCTTAATCAATTTTCGTTTAACGCGCTCAAGACTACGCTCGGCGACGTTAACGGCGATGGCGTGGAAGATATTATCGCGTACTCGCTGGACGCGGGCGGCTCGGTGAATACGATTGTCAATGGAAAACAATCCGCGCTTGCAGAGGGATTGAACGCGAATCAGCCCGCGCGAATCGCGCTGATCCGTTTTGCGTCGGGACCTCAAATCATTCTCGGCGACGCGACGGGCGGGCTGCTCTCCTTGAAGTTGGACGGCTCTCCGCTTTGGAGCGTCTCATCGGGGTCGGAAGAAGTGCGCGGCTTGGACGATGCAAAAATTGGCGGGCAGGCTTATCTCGCGGCAGCGTCGCATAGCGGAACGGTATCCGTCATCGATTCAAATGGAAAAAATATTTGGCAGACCACTCAAGAACAGTTGCGCCGTATGCGCGCGTTTGACTTGAACGCGGACGGCGACAGCGAGGTTCTGACGGGCGGGGAATATGGCGCGTTTTTCATCTATGGCGCAAAAGATGGGAGCGTGTTGTTTAACAAATCGCTGGGGCAGCCCGTGAGCGAAATCCGCGAAGTGGAATTGAACGGCGACCCGTCTTCGCGCGAAATCATCGTGGGCGGAAAAAACGGCGGCGTGTGGGCTTTCTCTTTCGACGGAAAAACCGCGACGCAAATGTGGACGGGTTCGCTGGCAGATAAAGTCACCGAGATTGCGGGCATTGATATTAATGGCGATGGAAAAGAAGAAGCCGTGCTTGGCGACGATTCTGGCAATGTGGCGGTGTTTACCGCAGACGGCGCGCGCAACAATTTGCCGACGCACGGCAGCGGAATCACGCGCATTGACGTTGGCAAACTTGGCGGCGAGCGTTATGTCGTCATCGCAGATTATCATCAGGTCGAAGCGGATAAAATCGAATTCAGTTCGATTCCCGGTTTTCAATATACGCCTTTGCTCGTGGGCGTGATTGTTTCCATTGTCATATTAATCATTGCGGCAATTCTCGCGTCTATCCCCGCAAAACCTGAAATGAAAGTTTCGTTTCAAGATAAGAGCAAACAATCGCTCGAAGCCGAACGGCGCATGTTGAAAGAATCCATCGCGGATGTGGAGCGATTGCGCAAGTCGGGCGAGGTGACGGGCGACGCATATCTTGCGCGGCTTAAACGTCTGCGCGGAGATTTGGCTGCCAATGAAGCGGCGTATAAAACTGCGGGATTTTCGATTCGCGTCGAAACTATCCAATGCCCGAATTGCGGCGGCACGCTGGAACTCGGCATGGATAAGTGCGAGTATTGCGGGCAGGCGCTGCTTTCGTAAGCGGCGGGTAGAAATAAAAAAACGCGCTCCAACGCTGGGGCGCGTTTTCTATTATGGACGGCTGGCGCTCGTTGGATATTCTATTCTTCTTCCCCCTTCCAATCCGTCATCTTATTTAGCGTTTCAATTTCGCTTTGACTTAGACGAATATTCACCGCGCCGAGATTTTCGTTCAACTGCGCGATGGACGTCGCGCCGATAATCGGGCT
>JAQTWR010000030.1 GCA_028689195.1 Anaerolineales bacterium
TTTTTCCGCCGGCCGGTTCTTTGTTTTGACCTGTTGTGCTGAGAGATTCTTCAGCGCCGCTTTTTGTTGTGGTGTAGCTGGAGCATCAATTCTCTCGTACACCGGATCGCCAAACTCGCGCGTCAAATCGGAATAGATTTCGCCTGGGTCGCGCCCCATTCGCACAGTGATCTCAGCTGCAAGTAAAGCCAGGATGATTCCATCCTTGTCGGTCGTCCAGACGCTGCCATCCAATCGAACAAAAGAAGCGCCAGCGCTTTCTTCGCCACCGAAGCCAAGCGAGCCGTCGAGCAAGCCACCCACAAACCATTTAAAACCGACGGGTACTTCGTAAAGATTGCGGCCAAGTTTTGTTGTAATACGGTCAATCATCTGGCTGCTAACCAGCGTTTTGCCGACAGCGGCAGTTTTGCCCCATTTAGGTCGGTGTTGAAAGAGATAGTAGATCGCCACTGAAAGATAGTGATTGGGCGGAAGCAGTCCCGCGCCGCGGGTGACAATTCCGTGCCGATCATGGTCGGTGTCACAAGCGAACGCTATATCGAAGCGATCTTTTAAACCGATCAATCCTTGCATCGCATAAGGCGAGGAGGGATCCATGCGGATCTGACCGTCCCAATCCACTGTCATGAAACGGAAAGTGGGATCAACAGCCTCGTTGACGACTGTAAGATTCAACTTGTAGCGCTCGGCAATTGGCTCCCAATAATGCACGCCCGCGCCGCCAAGCGGATCAACCCCGAGGCTGATCTTCGCTCCGCGAATTGCGTCCACATCCAGCGCTTGAGCCAGCTCATTAATGTAGGTATTGAGATAGTCGTAGCGGTGTGTTGTAGATGCGTGCAGGGCTTTTTCCAGGGAAACTCTCTTCACTCCCTTAAGTCCATTCTCCAGAATCTTATTCGCCTGCGCTTCGATCCAGCCGGTGATGCTGCCTTCCGCCGGTCCGCCGTTGGGCGGGTTGTATTTGAAGCCGCCATCGTGCGGAGGATTGTGGGAAGGCGTGATCACAATCCCATCAGCAAGACCGGTTTTGCGTTCGCGGTTGTATGTGAGGATCGCGAGAGAAATGGCGGGGGTCGGAGTATATTCATCCCCTTCCGCTAGCATAACTTCCACGCCGTTGGCTGTCAGCACTTCCAGTGCGCTGGTCAGCGCTGGAACCGAGAGCGCGTGTGTGTCCATGCCGAGAAACAGCGGACCGTTGATCTTCTGCTGCTTTCGATAAAGGCAAATTGCCTGACTAATAGCTAGGATGTGCCATTCGTTAAATGCCTTGTCGAAGGCTGAACCACGATGCCCGGACGTGCCGAATAAAACCCGCTGCGCCGGTATCGAAGGATCGGGGATTTCCGTGTAATAAGCCGTGACCAGTTTGGGTACATTAACTAATAATGCTGGCTCGGCTGGTTTTCCTGCAAGTGGGCTGACTTCCATTGGCTCCTCCGCCGTTATGGAGTTTCTCCTTTGTAAATGCGAATAATCTGATCCAGGAGACTCAACGCCGCCGTCCGTTCGCGTTGGAACGAGTTGCGACCGATGATCGAGCCGAACCCGCCGCCAGCGCGGATAGCGCGGACCTCATCAAGGATGGACGCGTCATCCGTCTTTGCGCCACCCGAGAAGATAACAATCCGCCGTCCATTGAACGCGCTTTGCACCACATGCCGTACCCGCTCTGTCAATGTAGCGCGCGGAATGTGCTGCTCTTCGTAAACTTTTCGATTTTCCTCAAGTTCGATATGTGCGGTGGGTAATTTGATCTTGATAATATGTGCGCCGAGTTGCGCGGCGATATGCGCTGCGTAAGCGGTTACATCCAATGCCGTTTCACCATCTTTGCTCAATCCGCCGCCGCGCGGATAAGCCCAAACCACGACGACCAGACCAGCCGCCTTGGCTTCTTCGACTAGTTCCCGCAACTGTTCATATTGCAATCGCCGTTCTGCTGTGCCGGGATAAATAGTGTAACCAACGGCTACACAGCCCAGTTGCAGCGCGTCGCGGACAGAAGCCGTCTGCGCACCGAGCGGGTCTTGCTCCGGGTGCAATAGATCGTGGCTGTTCAATTTGAGGATGAGCGGCACCTGTCCCGCGAACTCCGCCGCGCCTGCTTCCAGAAAACCCAGCAGGCTGGCATACGCGTTCAAACCAGCGTCAATAGCAAACTGGAAATGATACAGTGGATCATAAGCGGGTGGGTTTGGCGCGAAACTTCGTCCAGGTCCGTGTTCAAAACCCTGATCGACAGGCAAGATGATCATATGACCGGTGCCTCCCAGCCGCCCATGATTGAGTAACCGGGATAGATTCGTCAACACACCGGGGTTTTCACTACGGTACCAACTGAGAATTTCACGAATACGATCAGTCATCAGGCTACTCCTTTTAATATCAAACAGAAAAACGAAATCCAACCACTTGCGCAGAGACATTCCAGTAGATCATGCGTCTCAATCGTGCAAATACTGCTACGCAGTACACAATAAATGCAACGACAATTAATTTTATAACCAACACTCCCCGGCCACATCCATCGGTCGGGGAGTATTGGTCTCCGCCAGTTGGGGGAGCTCTTATAGCGGGATGTGATTTAGAAAAACCATCTTAATTAACCCAAGTTGCTACCATGTTTTCTGGGTAAAAAAATCTCAGACCCTTGCCACAGATTTCACCGATTTGCGCGGATTTTTTTTCAAATTAGTGAAAATCCGTGTAATCCGTGGCAAAAGAACTAAAAAAACTGGTAAAGGTGGCAACTTGCGTTAATTAGGTTGGGAATACTGGTCTGAGCCACTGCAGCGTTCATCTCGCTGCCGATGATGGTAAGGAAGACCAACAGCACGATCAAAATTCCGATAACGGTTATGACCTGAATGACTTGGGAGAGACGGCGTGACTCTTGTTCCAGCACCTGTGCAGGAGCCCATTCTGCTACGTGCCGCCAGGTTGGGAAAAGTTTTTCGATGTAATAATCCGCGCTGTAGGGCGAGCGTCCCAAGATATGGTCCATGACAATCAGGCTGACGCCGGCTTGGCGCAGGTGTTGTGTGCGTAAATTTGTAATTTCAGAGGACGTTATAGCGTTCATTTGATATATTCCTTTTATCGGATGCGTATATTTTTCGAGACGCATGGAATCCTCCGTAACATCATTCCTGAATTTCTAATTCGATCCAGGTCGCTTCGTAATAGATTTCTCGATAACGCGCCAGACGCGCCTGTTTGCTTTCAAACCGGGCTTCCAATTCGATCTCCAACTGGCGGATATGAGACTGCAACTCAAGTACCTGCTTGCGCAAACGTAAGAGCGCTTCAGCAGTCGTCTCGTCAACGCCGAGGTCATTCTTTAGACGACGTTGACTGCGCGCTTCATAACCTTCGTATGGCGCATACCAATATTTTTTGGGAGGAGGGTTTTCGGGAATCATCACTTGACATCGCTTGGTTCAGCATGTTTTTGACGGGCAGAAGCCAACGCGCGGATGCTCTCCACTTCCAGATCGGTCAGCGCGTCGGGCAGGATCAACTTGACGCGGGCAAACATATCACCGCGTTTCGTGGATTCGCGCAGATAGGGCATGCCTTTGCCGCGTAGGCGAAAAATCTGATTGGCGTTGGTGCGCGGTGGGATTTTCAAAGTCAGTGTCTTTTCCAAAGTGTGGATACGAATCTCGCCCCCGGCAACCGCAGTGAAGATATCAACCGGCGCGTCAAGATGAAGGTCATCGCCGTCGCGCTCGAATGTTTCGTTGGGCAAAACTTTGATGATCAAATACAAATCGCCAGCGGCGCCGCCATTCTTCCCCGGTTCTGCGCGACCCGCCAAACGGACGCGCGTGCCAGTGCGCACCCCAAGCGGAATGCTTGCCTGAATGCGATGTCCGTCTATTTCCAACGCGCGCTCAGCGCCGCGAAAAGCCTCTTCGAGAGTCAGGTCAACTTCGTATTCGACATCACGTCCGCGGCGCGGACTGGGCGAAGCGCTTCGTCCACTACTGGCTTTACCGCCAAAAATATTGGCGAAGAAATCGGAATATGGCGAATCGTTCCCAAATAAATCTTCCAGATCTTCGGCAGTGGCATATTGAACGCGCGCGCCTTGGTCGGGTTGCGACGACCAGTTTTGCCAGTCGAAATCCTGCTGGCGTCCGCCCTTTTGCTGCCACTGCTGATATTGCGCGCGCAACGCATCGTACTTCTTGCGTTGTTTCTCGTCCGATAAAACCTGATACGCCTCATTGATCGTCTTGAATTTTTCTTCCGCTGCTTTGTTGCCCGGGTTTACGTCAGGATGATGTTTGCGCGCCAACTGCCGATACGTTTGTTTGATTGCCTTCTTATCGGCATTCGGCGCTACGCCTAGGATTTCGTAATAGTCTTTGAAATCCATTATTCATCTTCTTGTTCAGCATCAAATGCTTTGCCGGTTTTGGACAGCCATCTTTTGTGAGCAGACTTAACTTCCTCTTCTGTGTGAATATCACAGGCGACCAATGGTTGATGTTCATCAGGCACGATATGACCGCCGGGGCTGGTCACGGTGCAATCCAGCAACTTGCCGTCCGGGGTATACACAGACAGAACATTGAAGAGTTTGGCACAGACAATACAGCCGTGAATCTCATCTGCAATTTTGTTTTCAACGGTGTTCATGATATTTTTCTCCTTTTTTGAGCCAGCCTTTCTTTTGCCAGGAATCCAAATATCGGGGCTCGGGCCAAAACTTTCCGGGGATGAAATCGGGGCATTCCACAGGATATATGCCCCCGCCGCGGTTTGATTCCGCCCAGCCGAATTCGATCTCGCGGTCGCAGCCTGCGCAATTGACGTAGAACTTATCGTTACCCGGATTATCCTCTGACTCAAAAATTTCGTAATCTTCCGGTTTGGAAGAAGAATCATCTTGTAAAAACTCGCCGAAGTCTCCCCGCTCATCTTTATCGTCTTCCTCTTCCTCTATCTTTTCCTTGAATTCAAATTTCCACGTATGGTCCGCTTCGAGCGCGCCCCATTCCTGCCAGGTTTCGCTTTCAGGTCCGGCGAGGATTTTCCAAACGCGGTAAACGTTCAATTTGTGAGCTCCGCATGTTGTACAGGTAAACTCCCAGAGTTGATTGTTATTCATAGATGGTTCCTTTTGTAATGCAGTCCATCACGCGGGCTTAATAGTTTCGCTGTTGCATACGGCGCTCACGAACCTGACGCTCTACAGCATCTAAAGCGCCATCCAGCGTGGACAGAAAAAATTCGCCCTTTTCGGTTGCCGCAATATGATCTGATCCCATATAAACGACAATCGTCACTTCGTTTGTATATGTCGTCTGACGTTCCTTCGCAGGCTGCTTGAAGTTGACCGCCGCGCCTGATATGTCTATGTGACCTTCCGCCAGTTTGCTGAGCCGATCTACGGCAAGGGCGTAGTACTCGTTCTCGTTTTTCTTTATGTCGTCAATTTCGTTATTAAACTCAACCGGGAAATTTTCTTTGTCCATTTTTTACTCTCCTTTTGTATTACTTCGCGATAATATAAACATAACAGTCGTACAGCAATATGGATATTAAACTCAAGTAATCGCGCGAATCGATCAAATCCCGGCTTTTCCAAATATCGCTGGTTAATCTTTTCTCTTTAGGCGCATGGAAAACTTTGAGATAATTTTCGAGCATTTGATCGCCCAAGCGGACGAACCTGTCATTGTCATACGTTTCCGCGCTTGACTCGAACCTGGATTTGATCTCGTTCAGTAACGCGTCGCCTTTTAGCGCTCCGCTGATTTTTCTTTTTCCGGGTTCCAACATGCCAAAAGACGAGTCGCGTTTATATGAAAGCACGTTTCTTTCCGCTGGCGACAGCGAACCAATCTGCCGCGGCGACCAAAATGTGGAATGGGTCAATAAAGCCTTTTGCATCAGGAATTCGTATAATTTACTTTTGGTATGGAACTCCGGCGCGACGTAATACGCCAGATGATTCATATCCTCCAGATGGAGTAAAACTTCGTGCCTTTTGTTCTTGTTTTTTGGGTGGACGAGGAAACGGTAATAGGGAACTCCCCAATCAGCCTGCAATGACGAGGCAACGCCGACAATATGTTCGCTCAATTTGTATTGAAAGAACAGTAATATGCTTTTGGCGTTCATATCAGTTTGATAGATTGATTCTTTCCGCAGCGAGGGAAAGATGGGCGCGCCGAGCGTTAGAAAACCATATTGGGTAACCAACTCAAAAGTGAGCGCCGTGCTATAGGAAATATCCGTTATTTCTGGTTTCATGATCTTCTCCTTGTTTCTCCATGACAAATTATTCAGGTTTAATACGCGGAGATTCGGCATATCCTGTGTAGAATGCGACTATAAATTAAGCATACAACGAACACTCCCCAGCCGCATCCATCAGCCGGGGAGTATCCTTCTCCGCCACTTGGGGGAGACGCTTACAAACAAATTGATTTACTTTTCGGGCGCGGTAAACACGGCGGGGACACAGGTAAAGCCCAG
This sequence comes from Anaerolineales bacterium, assembly GCA_028689195.1. Taxonomy (GTDB): domain Bacteria; phylum Chloroflexota; class Anaerolineae; order Anaerolineales; family Villigracilaceae; genus Villigracilis. The sequence continues at coordinate 6,502 of JAQTWR010000030.1, forward strand.
ACCCAGTGAATAGGAGTCTTTTACGCCGTCCTGATTGGGATTGAAATTGCCGGAAGCGTCGAGCATATCCAAATCAGGAGAGACCGCCATCATCAACAGGGGATTGCTCTCAAACTCTTCGACGGTAGTTGTTCCATTGCGGTCTGAGTCAAATAGCGGCAGGAGGGTATTCGCCACATTCTGATCCGCTTTGATTGCCAGATTAAGTCCTTCCGTAACCGCCGGAAGAATCTTGCCGCGGAACTCCTCAATAGAGAGACCGCCGCCTAATTTGCCATCCGCGCAGCCGTTCGCGCTTAAGTCGGCTTCGAGGCGCACCCCGGTCAAATCCACGTCAACAGTCTTCCCCAGAAGAAACAGTTGAACCCGTGCATTGCCCGGTCCGCCCGTGAAGTGTCCATTTGTGAGCGAGCCGATGATCGGCGGGGTGACAGGCGCGGTGGAATCGATTTTGAAGTTATCAGAGCCATCAAACTTGGGCGCGGACTGGGTCTTTTGTCCCAGAAAAATAGACCACGAAACGCTCGTGTCGTCGAGAGGGTCGTTTGCTTTCACGACGTGAAGCGTAACCACCTGACCGGCGTTCACTGCCTGATCGAGCGTTGCCTGCAATTCAACGCCCTGCGCGGTGGACGCGAGCAGGGTAAACAGATCGCCAAACTTGTTGTCGAGACTGTTCTGCGCATCGCCATCCACGTTGAACGCGAACGCCTGGGTCTGTTCCTGCGTGGTGGGGATCTGCAATTTATTGGCGACAAAGAAATACTGCACGCCCGTAGCAGGCAGGGACTGAGGGGTTTGCGTCGGCAGCGGCGTTGGTATGGGCGTCGGTTGGAATACATTGCAGGCTGTCAGCAACGCTAAAATCAGGCTGGCGCTTGCGGCGGTAACAAAAGTGTTTTTTATCTTCATGGTCTTTCTCCTTTTTATGGGGCAACCCGCTGATTGATATTGGCATACGTGCGGCGCAGTGATACCCATACCTCATCATATATACAAAACTCCCCAACCGCATCCATCGGCTGGGGAGTTTTGTTCTAGTCCACTTGGGGGAGAAGGTGAGTTTATGCGGGTTGATTCAGGCTCTACGAAAACGCTTTGGTCGGCTCAGCGCAACGCCTGTTCAGGTCTCTATTGTCTTAAACCATGATTTGTTTGATTGAAAGATTACCCTGATTGGACATAACCTCAGCCATCACGCCCCTAATCATGGACATCCTCTTGACTTTCCTCTGTGTCACCCTGAGCGGAGCGAAGGGTTTCTGCGCCGCCTTTAGATACATACCATTCTTCGCTCAAATCCTTCCACTTGGGATTTATAGAATCAATCAATGCTATTTTCTTTGACCTGAGCCAGCCTTTGATTTGCTTTTCTCGTGCAATTGCCGCGTTTATGTCATTGCCTGCTTCATAATAAACGAGAAATTGAATGTTGTATTTACTGGTAAACCCTGGGACAAGTTTGTTCTTATGCTCATACACGCGCCGTATTAGGTTGTTGGTAACGCCTGTATAAAGCGTGCGGGATTTGTTGGTCATAATGTAGACATAGTATTCTTTGCTCATAAAACCTCTGTCTGTGTCGCTCTGAGCGGAGTGAAGAGCCTCTACCGTTGTCTCGGGGATTCTTCGCTGCGCTCAGAATGACAAGTCCCTTTAACTCGCCCTTCACTGCCCGCTTGGACAGTTCCAGCCCGTGTCGCTCTGAGCGGAGTGAAGAGCCTCTACCGTTGTCTCGGGGATTCTTCGCTGCGCTCAGAATGACAAGTCCCTTTGACTCGCCCTTCACTGCCCGCTTGGACAGTTCCAGCCCGTGTCGCTCTGAGCGGAGTGAAGAGCCTCTACCGTTGTCTCAGGGATTCTTCGCTGCGCTCAGAATGACAAGTCTCTTTGACTCGCCCTTCTCTGCCCGCTTGGACAGTTCCAGCCCGTGTCGCTCTGAGCGGAGTGAAGAGCCTCTACCGTTGTCTCAGGGATTCTTCGCTGCGCTCAGAATGACAAGTCCCTTTGAAATCATGGTTAAGACGCCTTCCCTTCCACAATCCTAATCTCTTCCTCGCTCAACCCGTACAGTTGATAGACTAACTCGTCAATCATCCTATCCGTGGACGTGATTTGACGTTGAATTAACTCCCGTTCCTGATCTTTCGCCGCAGACAGCGACTTGTGCAGCGAGAGCATTTGCTCCACCAGCGTGACCATCTTGTCGTGCATGGACTTCTCGGTGGCGTCGTTGAAGTTGATCGGGCGGATGGGAAGTTGCTCAATAAAACGACGTGCATAAGAAAAATACCCACCGCGAAACGGCGTAGATAATGTTTTCAAACAACTATCAAGTAATTGTGAATTAAGTAAGCCTAATATATATTTTTCTGATAATCCGCTTTGGAGGTTTACTAAAATCCCATAACCGCCAGCATTTCCACCGCCAACAAAACAATATTCTGCTTGATTATCAAGTGTAAAAGAGCCTTGCTTTGAAAGAACTTGAGTTAAGATTTTATTTTTAGTCATCTCAAAAATATTTTGATTTCTACCAAATTGCCACCATTCAGGTACATGCCATTTTCCACCTTCACGTGCCTCTAATAACTTACGAACTTCAAGCAAATATTCCCAAGTCAATGGGTATTGTTTTTTTATTTCATTCTCACTGAGTAAAGTCGCCTTGTTCTCATTTGTCTTGTATGGATAAATAATGACATTGACAGGCTTGTCTAAATCATAACGACCTATTTCAGCACCTTTTAGTAATGAGCGAGTAATTCCCAATTCAATATCAATTTCTTTTTCAAGTGCTTTTGAGTAAACTCGCAATATAGTTTGATTTTGTCTAACTACTTTTACAATAAATACGGGATCAGCCCCGGTCACCAAACCTTGAAAGATTCTATCTGCTATATCACTTAACTTCACAGGCATTTGACTTAATTTCTCAAATAACTCTGCGCCTTCCCCGACTGTAAAGTTCCATTCACTTGCAGTTACAAGGCTGGCGTTGATCTTGCCTGAGACCTCCGAGGTCTCTAAGACCTCGGAGGTCTGAACACGCCAACTTTCCAAATCCTGTACCTTTATAAAGTCAAATTCATCATGTCCTGTTTTATCGAGGAACATCAAACAAGTGTAAGTTGTTGCGCCGCTAAAGACTTGCTGGTCGCTAAAGTGTACGACTTCGGCAAGATGTTTACCATTTGCAATTACGCCACGTAAGGGTTCGCCGTATTGAGCATTGAAGAATTTATGCGGCAGAATAAAACCTAGTCTTCCTTTTGGGTTAAGAAGACTCAAGCCTTTCTCGACGAAGACAACATAAATATCATAATTGCCTTTGCTGGCGGCTTTATATTGTTTCTTGTAAAACTCAACATCAACTTGCGAAGTTTCCTGCAAAGTTTGAATACGAATATACGGCGGATTCCCAATCACCACGTCAAACCCGCCGCCCTTAGTCCCCCCAAATTCCTTTGGAATTTGGGGGGATGTCACGGTACTCCGTGACAGGGGGGTAAACACTTCGGGGAATTCATCCTGCCAATCAAACGGCTTCACCCGTTTCATCTCGTCCAAATCGCCAAACATCTGCCCGCTAAAATAGTCATGCCCGATCAAGGCATTCCCGTTCTTAATGTTCTTATTCAGGTTCGGCAGAATATGTTCCTCATCGAACATCTTCAACTGTCCTGGGTCTTCCACCACTTTGAGCAGTAGCGAAAGTTTGGTCACTTCCACCGCCTGCGGGTCGAGGTCAACACCGTAAATATTATTAAGCAGGATGCGCTTCTTTTCCTCCACGCTCAAAATGTAAGACTTATTATCAGCCGTCAGTAAAACCTTGCTTTTCACATGCTTCTCAGGGCTGTTAGACACATACCAATTCAAATGCCAATCCAGCAAATATTGATACGCCCCCAACAAAAACGAACCCGACCCGCACGCGGGATCAACAATCTTTAATTGCGAAACTTCCACAGGAGTAAGACTATTGTCACTCTGAGCGGAGTGAAGAGTCTCTGTCTTTCGGGCGGGAGACTCTTCGCTATTGCTCAGGGTGACACCTTTCTGCTCTCTGTTCTCTAATATCTTCCCCACCGTATTCTTCACAATATAATCCACAATATACGCAGGCGTGTAATATACCCCGCCCGCCTTGCGTACCTCGGGCTTCTCTTCCACTTTGGCATTCCCACCCGCCGTCAGGCGAATCACCTTGCCTAAAAAGCGTTCATACACCGAGCCAAGAATTTCAGTAGGGATGTAGTTAAACGCATACGGGCTGGGGTAATATAAATCTTTGATAATGTCTTTCAGGACTTTATCGTCAATCTCCAAAGCCGGACTGAGCGTATCTGGGTTCTCGCGGTCTTTATCCTTTTTAAAATGGAACAAGCCGGAGTTATAGCGCGCGTCTGCCTCGGTAAAGAGTTTAAGCAGGCTCGGATAAAGTTCCGCGCCCTCAGAGATTTCAAACAAGCGTCTATCTTTCTCCATCCCGCGCTCTTCCGCGATCCGTAAAAAGATAATGCGGTCAATTGTCATCTGCACCGCAAAGTTCACCTGCTCTTCGTTCAAGTTCAGGTTTTTATTGCGCGTGGCAATATTTCGGGCAAGCGTCTCGCGCCACTGCTCTATCTCTTCCAGAAAAGCCGCGTCAACCTCCTGCGTGCCTTTCTTGCCTTTTATACCATCCTTATACTTATCCAGCGCGCCCTTGCGAATGGCATCCGGCGAAAAAAGAGCCGCGATCTCATCCCACCGCTCCACATACTCCTTGTAATGGAATAGTTCAATGCGCCCCGTTGCCGCCTTATCTTTGGAATAATTGGGGCGTGTGCGGCAGTCATAAATAGCAAAATGTTCAAAATCGGTCAGGATATTAATTGGAATTCGCGCGCTCCACCCATACCGGCGAATTTGGAACGCCGCGTCAAGGCTGCTTTCCACCTTTACCGAAGGCTTCTTGGCTTCCACCAGAAAATCAAAAGTGTCTTTGCCCGTGCGAAAGGCATAATCCGCCTTTTTCTGCTGACCGTCAATCTCAACAGAGTGTTCATGCGCTACTTCCTTATTGCGCTCGTCGTAGCCTTTCTTATTATCCACATCCCAACCCAACGCTTCAAAGAACGGGTCGAGGAATTGGCGGCGCAACTCCGTCTCGTTCTTATGTGAACGATACTCATTGATATTTTGCTCGAAAGTTTCTACCAGTTGTTTAATTCGGTCGGGAGCGGGCATAGTTTCTCCATTATAGCAACGATACATAAGACCTGACAGGTTGTCCAAACCTGTCAGGTCTGGAGCGTAAAAATATACTTACATTTTTAAAAAATGTACTTACATCTTTAAGAAAATGTAAGTACATTTTTGGGAAAAAGTACTTACATTTTTTAAAAATATACTGACATTTTGGCATCCACCCCACCCGACCTTCGGTCACCCTCCCCAAATTCGACAGAAGTACCGTCGAATTTGGGGAGGGCTGGGGAGGGGTTGAATTTACGCCTTTTCGAACTCGATGGATGGGTAGAACTTCTTGGACGCTTCCCGATTTCCTGGATTTCCGCGCTCGACGATATTGTATTTCACGGTCATGACTACCTCCTATACAGAAAATGAAATAGGTGTTTTTTCGGGGGATATTTTCTTCAAACGGGATGTCCCCCACAACGCTTGAAATTATAGCATGAGTAAAAATATAAAAAAAGAGGCGCGCGCCTCTTTGTCATATATGTAAACACTCCCCAGACACATCAGCCGGGGAGTGTTATTCTCCGCCACTTGGGGGAGGGGTTTTCTAACAGTATTGATCCACTTAGAGAGTGTCTAACTTTGTGGGCTAAACACAAAGTCACGAAGACTCGAAGACGCAAAGAAACCTTTGAGGCTTGGCGTCTTTGCGCCTTCGCGTTAAAGAAAGCCCATCCTTTTAGACACTCCTTCCACTTAGGGCGCCCCTCACCCTGAGATGCGGTTAGAGAGGGCACATCTTTGAAAATTCTGCGGAACTCAAACCACGAGGCGGTTGAAGAAGGAGCGGTAGCGTTGTAATGCCTTGCGGAGATCTTCCGTCGTGACATCCTTGCCTTTTTTCCACTGACCTTCCAGTGAACTGTGTTCATCGGCGAACATCTTGGCGAGTTTCTCCATCACCTCGGAGACCAATACATCCGCCTGCTGGACGGCAGCGCGCGGTTCGTCCACAAATTTGCCCTGGATTTCATTCCAGCGCGCGCGCAAATGTTCCGATTCGTCATGCTCAAGCAGCGACGCCAATAAGCCAACATTCGTGCGCGCAGCGACTTCATGAACTGTCGTCTCATTATTCATCGGACCAACGATAAAGGGAGGCTCGACCACGGGTGTGTTTGTATGGATAATAGCGATCGGGACTGTGTCGGTCATTGGATTTGCGTTTAGCGCCGTCGGGCTGCTCAAGCCGCGATCGGTTCGCGCGCCGATATTTGATGGATTCATATTTTCTCCAATTTTCTGTGTGTTCATGTCAATTTCTCCTTATGCTGGAACGACGACTGCTTCTGTTTCGAGGAGTTCCTCGAACAGGGAGCGGTAATAAATCAGCGCTTGTCTTAATTCTTCGGTATCAGCCTGATGCTGTTCGTTTTTGAGGGCGATGACGCGCGCGGCGCGGTAGTTACTCACTAAAGCGGGATATGAGACCGAGACATCCGCTGCCCGCTGTTCAAAATCGGACAGTGGATAGTTGCGCATCTGCATGACTTCCATGATGAGGCGATCAGCGTCCACGATCGCCTGCCCGGGTTCATCAACAAATTTGGATTGGACTGCTGCCCAATCCGCGAGATAACCCTCGCGCTCGTGAACGGAAAGCGGATGAATATCCAAAGCGTCAACGTACTTCTGGCGTTCGTCCAAGTCCGCCTGCGCTTTCTTATCGCTTCCCAGGGTCTCCACCGCGCGATCATACTCAGTTCCAAAGCGCTCATGGAGCCGTTCTGTA
>JAQTWR010000364.1 GCA_028689195.1 Anaerolineales bacterium
TCCCGCCGCGCCCGCTCCATCAGAAACAGCCGATTGGCTGAAGTCTTTGGATGCGGCGGATTCAACTCCGCAAAGCGCCGCCAGCGCGGATACGCCCGACTGGTTGCAGGGACTCGGCTCCGAAACTTCTTCCACACCTGCTCCCTCAGAAACAGCCGATTGGCTGAAATCTCTGGACGCGGCGGATGCAACTCCGCAAGATACTGTCGCCAGCGCAGGTACGCCCGATTGGTTGCAAGGACTCGGCTCTGAAACTCCCGCCGCGCCCGCTCCATCAGAAACAGCCGATTGGCTGAAATCTCTGGGCGCGACGGATGCAACTCCGCAAGGTACTGCCGCCATGCCCGACGCGCTATCTGAGATAGATATGCCGTCGTGGTTGTCTGGCGAATCCGCGCCCGCCGCTTCGTCCGCAGAGCCGCAAAAAGACAGCGCCGCGTTTGGCGACGACGTCCCCGATTGGTTGAAGTCTGCCGCGCCGCAATCATCCATTTTCGACGATCTGCCCCCGGAGCAGCCCGTCGCTCCGATAGAATCTTCCGAAACACCCGATTGGTTAAACGCGTTCAAGTCCGTGGATTCCGAGCCTTCGGCGCAGCCCGCGTCCCCTTCCGCATTTGGCGACGATTTTTCTTCAAGCGGAAACGCCGACGCGCTCTTTACCGATATGCCCGACTGGCTTGCTAATTCGGTCGAGACACCCGCGCCAACTCCTGCGTCTGAAACTCCCGCAGAGAACGAGATCGAAGCCGGACAATTACCTTCGTGGGTGCAATCCATGCGCCCTGTGGATACGGGCGTCTCGCAGATCGCCTCGACAGCCAGCGACATGACGCTTGAGTCGCGCGGCGCGTTGGCGGGATTGCAGGGCGTGCTGCCTGCCGCGCCGGGGTACGCGCCCACCAGCAAGCCCAAAGCCTATTCGATTAAGTTGCAGGCGACGGACGAACAATTGTCGCAAGCGATTTTGTTGGAGCAAATTCTCGCCGCAGAAACTTCGCCCGTTCCAATCGCTTCGTTCTCCACGCTTCGCGCTTCGCGCGGTTTGCGCTGGTCGCTTGCCTTCCTCTTTTTTGCGATGGTATTCGCCGCGTTATTCCTGCGAACGCAAATCTTTTCGCTGCCTGTCGGTATCCCGCTCGAGGCGGATGGCGCGTTGCAAGCGGCGCGAAATATTCCCGTCGGCGCGCCTGTTCTGGTCGCCTTCGATTATGAACCCGCGCGCGCCGCTGAAATGGAAACCGCCGCCGCGCCTATGTTCGATCAAATGGTTTTGCTGCGCAATCCGCGCTTGACCTTTATCGCAACGAACGAGAACAGCGCAATTCTGGCGGAGCGTTTTATGCTTACAGGACCGATGGCGGCACATCGTCAAAACGGATTGCAATATCTGAACTTAGGCTACCTGCCCGGCGGTCAACTGGGAATTCGCGCGTTCGCTCAAAATCCGCGCGCGGCGACTCCCTTCGACGTCAACGCCGCCCGCGCATGGGATTCCGCTCAACTACAGGGCGTGGATTCATTTTCGAGCTTCGCGGCGTTTATTTTAGTCACCGATAACGCCAACTCAGCCCGTATATGGATCGAGCAAACGATCTCCGTGCGCGGAGCGACGCCCATGATTGTGATCTCCAGCGCGCAATCCGCGCCGATGATCCAACCGTATTACGCGACGGGGCAAATCGTAGGGCTGGTCGGCGGATTGCAGGGCGGCGCGATCCTAGAGCAAAACAACGAGGGACGTCCGGGAACCGCGCGCGTCTATTGGGACGCCTACAGCGCCGGCATGTGGCTCGCAGCGATTTTGATCCTGTTCGGCGGATTGTGGAATTTATTCATGGGTTCGCGCGACCGCGCTGCGGCAAGGGAGGCGAAATAAAATGAACATTCCCTATCTCGACCTGATTACAGGCGCGTTGAGTTTCTTATTCACGTTATTGATTTTCAGCTACGCCATTGGCGACAACCCGCTTTTCCGCATCGGCGTTTATATCTTTGTCGGCGTTTCGGCGGGATACATCGCCGCAATCGCGTTTTGGCAGGTGCTTTGGGCGCGGCTGATTTATCCATTGATGGACGCATCCACTCCCGCGCTGGATAAGGCGTTTTTAGCCGTGCCTTTGCTTTTAGCCGCCCTTATTTTGACGAAGGTCTCGCCGCGGCTTGCGGGGCTGGCGAGCATCGCGATGGCGTTTTTGGTGGGCATAGGCGCCGCAGTGACCATTGTGGGCGCGGTCGCCGGCACATTAATTCCGCAGATCACGGGAACGATCAACGCATTTGATATGAACGCCGCCGCCGCGCAGAACGTCAATATGTTTGAAGCGCTCTTCAACGGCGCGTTCATTCTCGCGGGCGTGATTTTCTCGCTTTCTTATTTTCACTTTGGCGCGCATCCCCAATCAGACGGCTCGATGCGCCGTTTGGGAATCGTCGAACTCATGGCGTGGATTGGACGCGTCTTCATCGGCGTCACGTTGGGCGCGGTATTCGCGGGTCTATACTCCGCGGCGCTGACCGCGCTCATCGAGCGCATCAACTCGTTGATTAACTTTATCGGGAATTTCCTATAATGCCTTCCTCATTAGTTGACGGTAACTCCCTGCTCGCTTTGGACGTCGGCGCGGCAAACACGCGCGCGGTTCTCTTTGACGTGGTCGAGGGCGAATATCGCTTTGTGGCTTCTGGAACTTCTCCTTCTACGGTAGAAGCGCCCTTCAAAGATGCGAGCGAAGGCGCGCGCAACGCCATCGAAAATTTGCAAACTGTTCTGGGCAAAACGTTGTTGGACGGCGGGCGCAACCTGATTACGCCCACCCAACCCAATGGAACGGGCGTAGACGCGCTGGTCGTCACCCTTTCCGCAGGTCCGACCATCCGCGCGGTGATTGTCGGTTTGCTCAAAGACGTTTCGCTCGAAAGCGCGCGGCGTTTGGCAGAATCCACTTACGCGCGAATCGTCGAAACAATCAGTATGAGCGACCCGCGCAAACCCGATCAACAAATAGACGCGATTCTGCGCGCCAAGCCCGACCTCGTGATTATCGCGGGCGGCACAGACGGCGGCGCGTCGCGTTCCATCCAAAAATTACTCGAACCAATCGGCTTGGCGGGTTTCCTGACCCCCGAAGAAAAACGCCCCTTCATGTTGTTTGCGGGCAATGAAAAGATAAAAGAAGAAGTCAAAGAAGCGATTGAGGGACAGTCGGCGGTTTTGCGTTTTAGCCCCAACGTGCGTCCGTCGCTGGAGACCGAAGACCTTGAC
>JAQTWR010000365.1 GCA_028689195.1 Anaerolineales bacterium
AAAAGCGCGCGAAAAGAAACTTTCATCCGCCTTTCAACATTTGCGTATTATCGGTCTCTCCGCGTTGTATAATAGTCGCCATGAGAGACGCCATAGACAAAGTCAAGGCAGATCCGCGCTACCAGAGAAATATCGAATATGGCGAGCCGCGCTCCGGGCATCCTGAGGGCAAGGTCAAATTTCATATCGCAGACTTGGAAGCCAATTTAGAAAAAATCCGCGAAAGGGGGATTACATCGGATGATTACTGGAAACTCAAATTCATGATCCACATCCACGACTCTTTCAAGGCGGAGGCGGAGAAAGATTCGTCTGCGCCCCATTCGCGCAATCACGCGACGCTGGCAAGGGAATACGCCAGTCAATACACGAGCGACGCCGACCTGCTGAACATGATCCAATACCACGACGAAAACTATAAATTGTGGAAAGACTTTTCGCAAACCGGAAAATACGACGCGGAAAGATTTCAAAATCTCTTGGCGGTCATACAAAACTGGGACTTGTTTCTTCTCTTCATCATCATTGACGGCTGCGTTAACGGAAAAGTTTACGAAAAACTCGCCTGGTTCATAGACGAAGTGAAAAAGCACAGAGAGACGGTCGTGGACGCTTCATGGATATTGCCGCCATAAGCGCGGCGCATTTGTAGACTTTTGCTTGCGCCCGCGTCCTTTTGGTTGTAAACTTCTAAATATGCGAATTTTGACCCGCCAATTACGAAAAGCGGCATCACAGCGGAGGGATTATGTTTGGCTTTTTGCGCCAATATATTTTAAACAGGATCGAAGAAAATGGTCGAAGCACGGGGGCGCCGGCGGTTGAATTTGGAGGGAAAAAAATTTCTGTAGCCGGTGAAAACCTGTACGCGGGAGAGGATTGGCAACAACGACTGTTCGGCGCGAGCGCGTTCTACCTCTCGTTACCTCCCAACGCGTATGGAGTCGTCATCTTCCCCGATGGGAGAAGCGAAAATATGGAAGGCGGTTTGAAAACCGCGCCGCCCGGCTTGTACAGGGTGGAGTTCGTAGACAGGCATGATCGTCTCGTGTCCACCGCCCCCGTTTCGGAAATGGCGCGCGACGGCGAGAAATTAACGCTCAAGGTCATCGTGCGTTATCGCATCATAGAGCCAATCATCGCGCTGCAAATCGAGAATCCAATTGAAACGCTGGTCGAACATCTTCAAACCGATCTGGCGCAATACATCCGCACGCATGACCATAACGATATAGCCGACTCTCCCGACTTGAACGGAATCGGCAAGATACTTTCGTTTTTCTCTCAACGACATTATGGTCGCAGTCCGATCTCGCAGGCAATAGACTTGATAGGGGTCGAACTAAAAGAATTTATGGGAGATAAAGACTGGGTTGAAATGCGCCGCAACGACAATATCCAGAGAAGGCAAACCGAAATCGAAAGAGAAAGCCTTCAGCGCCAAAAGGAAATAGATCAGTTAAAAGCCGACGCGGAAAAACTGCGCGCAGAACACAAAGCAAAAGTGGACGCAATCGTCGCAAAAGCCGGCGCGGAGAAAGAAGAACTAAAGAGCCGAATCCTGCACGAGAGCCAGATACGCGACGCTCAAATCGAAAGCCTGAGAAAGAAAGATCAGCGCCAGCAGGAAATACTAATCGAAATGATGAAAGCCTTTAGCCAGGTTAATCCCGCCGAGATGAAAAGCACGATTGACAGGGTCATCGCGTCGCGGGAAGCGCAAAACCGAGTTATCCCAAGCAGTTTCACCGCGCACACAAAGGAAGACGAAGAGTTCAAAAATCTAACCGACACCATGTTAGACCTGTTGAAATAATATGAACATTCCCTACCTGAGCAAACCGACCGAAACCCCAAACGGCTGGCAAGTATGTTTTGCCGCGCAAGTCTTTCATCGCCCGTCTGAAGACTGGCTGAATATGCGCTGGGGTTTCAACGCCGCCGCCCTGCTCGACGAAGCGCTGGACAGACAAAAACTTTTTCTCGAATCTCAAGCGGTAAACGAAGAAGCGTTTTTAGCGGACGAAGGAGCGCGGCGCGCGCTAACTTTGCGCGGAATCAATCAGCCGAACATCGGCGCGCAAATGGCGATACTCGGCAAAGCGCTTTCGTCCAGCCCCGAAAAGGCGCGGGAAGAAGCGCAAAACTTTGCGCGGAATACGTGCGCGATATTTCCGCATGATTTTCTTTTGCGCCCCGCCGAAACGCAGGGAGAATACGAGCGCTTGGCGGGAACGGATTTCTTTTCCAAAAACGCAACTGCGGCGCAGATTCGCCGCGCAAACGCGCGCGCGCCCTCGACGCACGGTCATCACCTGACGGGGTTATGGCAATCCAGCACGCGCGCGCACGAACAGGTCTGGCGAGCCTTGTCGAATACGCGGCAAACAACCGTATTCAACGTCGTGATCCAGCCCGCCATTCTGTACGAAAAAGAAAAAGAGTTTTTGCTAAAAATACAAAAGGAAGAAAACGCCGCGTCCAAAGAAACAGAGACGCAATCCGATTATGCCGAGTGGGCGGGAAAATACGTCAAACGGCGGCTTGCCGCATGGCAGAAGTTTTTTCTCCTACAAACGCACGTTCTTATAGAAGGCGCAATGGATAACGACCTGCTGCGCGCCATCGGCGCGGCGCTAACGCGCAGCAGCGGAGATATGTCCACGCCCGGCTTTCAAATCACACGCCCCGATTCTGCCGAACAGGGAGAAGAATGGCGCGAGAATCTCTACGCGCTGGAACTTGTCCCGTCGCCATTTCGCGCCGACGACCTCGCAGATTTAGACGAGACATTCTCAGTTTTTCGTTTTCCATACCTTCCCGCCGCAGGCTTGCCCAACGCAAAATTTGTCGAGCCTTAATTTTTTACAATAATGAAAACAAACAAAGAGCTCGTTCACATTCGCGTCGTCAAACATCTTGCGCAAGGATTATCCATTGAATTGGATAACGGGGAGCGCGGCATAATTCGCGCGAGGGAAATTTCATGGGAGAACGCCGCCGATTGGAAAAGCGATTACCCCGTCGGGTGGGATGGATACGCGCGCCAGATTCCCGCGCGACAGGGCGAATCGCGCGAGTATAGTCTGCGCCTCGCGGAAAGCGATCCCTGGGACGAGTTTGTCGAAGACCTCGATAAAAACCGCGTCTATGAAGGAATCGTCACGGGCGTGTTCGAGTATGGCGCGTTCATCGAAATTGCGCCGAGCATAACGGGCTTGCTGCACAAATCTCAAATTCCAGCCAATATCCAAGTTTCGATAT
>JAQTWR010000366.1 GCA_028689195.1 Anaerolineales bacterium
TCTCCCCGCCGGGTTTGGTGAACTTGACCGCATTGTGAATCAAGTTGACAAACACTTGCTCCAATCTCATCCGATCCGCGCGGATATTGGGCAAGGCATCGCATTCAACCGACAATCTCAATCCCGCGCGTTCGGTTTGCATTTTCATCCTGTCCATCGCGGAGTTTAGCAACTGCTTCGGCGAAACAGGCGCGAAGACCAACTCCACTTGCCCCGATTCGATTCTTGATAAATCCAACAACTCCTGCGCCATTTGAGTCAGCGCATCCACTTCGATGGAGATTCTCCCAAGAAAACGCAGCGCGGCTTGCGGGTCATCCATTGCGCCGTTTTGCAGAGTCTCCGTCAACGCTTTGAGCGAAGCCAGCGGCGTGCGCAACTCGTGCGAGACGTTGGAGATAAAATCGCGCCGCACGGTTTCGAGTCGGCGCACGCGGGTCAAATCCTGAACCAGTAAAAGACTTCCGCTTTCATGTTCATCGGGGATGATGATCAACTGCAAAAAAACTTTGCGCGCTGGCAACTCAACGGATTCGGTTTGAATCTCCCGCGTCTGCTGACATTTTCTCCACGCCTCAATGAGTTGATGATTGCGGAGGGCTTCCGCCACGCTATGCTCGATGGGATCATTCACGTCGAACAATTTCCGCGCGGCAGGGTTGGCGAATTGCACCAGTCCATTTGAATCCGCGATCAATACGCCGTCTGTGAGTTGGTCAAGGAGAGTGGCGAGGCGAGCGGTTTCAGCATTTAAGGTTGAAAGTTGCAGGGTGAAGTTTGTTTGAAGGGAAGCAATTGCGTTGGAGATGTTTTCAAGGTTTTTTACGTCTGCGGGTAAATCTTCGGGGTGAACGCGAATGCTTTTTGAATAATTATCGAGTCGTTTCTTTAAATCATAGTATCGCCACGCAAGCCACGCGGCGACACAAAGCAAAACGATAATCACTACCCATGTAAGCGTATTCATCCTTCAAACCTATACCCCCCGCCCCGCACAGTCACAATTCGAATCGGGTTCGCAGAATCCTTTTCGACTTTTTGCCGCAACCAGCGGATATGCACATCCACTGTGCGGCTGTCGCCGATGAAATCCCAGCCCCACACTCGCTCCAAAATAAATTCACGCGAGAGCATTTGACGGCGATGTTCGGCAAGGAATAAAAGCAGTTCATATTCTTTGGGTTTCAGTTGAACGATCTCGTGATTCAAAATCACTTCGCGGCGGGTGAGGTCAATCGCCAAATTATCGAAAGTCAGTTTTTCATGTTTCGGTTCGGATGGCGTCGTTTGTCCCAGCTCTTCGCGCAAGAGTCGCGCGCGGCGAATTTGCGCCTTGACCCGCGCCATCAACTCGCGCATGGAAAAAGGCTTGGTCAAATAATCATCCGCGCCGACTTCGAGTCCGACAACGCGGTCAATCTCGTCGTCGCGGGCGGTGAGCATGAGAATGGCGGCGGTCATTTCTTTTCGCAAAATCCGCGCCACTTCAAATCCGTCCATTTCGGGAAGCATAATATCGAGTACGATCAAATCCGGTTTCATACGCCGCGCCGCTTCCAACGCGGAACGTCCATCACCGACGGTTTCGACAGCGTAGCCTTCTTTTTTCAAATTATAGGCAAGGGTTTCCTGCAAAGACACTTCATCTTCGACGATCAAAATTTTTTCACTCATCGAGTGCAATATACCATAAAGGAATTTTTATTCTGTTAACGAGGGGTTAAGAGAAGTTGTAAGCCAACAAATCCTTTACAAACCGCGCTACTTGACGACCTTCTTCAAATTTTCTTCAAACGGCGGGTAGACGACGCCGTTCTCGGTGACGATGCCCGTAATCAAACGATTCGGCGTCACGTCGAATGCAGGGTTGCGCGCTTTGGCGTTTTTCGGCGTAACGGGTTCGCCTTGAAATTGAATATCCAGGACTTCGCTTGGGGTGCGCTCTTCAATGGGAATTAAATCGCCATGCGCGAGAGAAAGATCAATCGTGGAAGTGGGGACGACCGAATACGCGGGCGCGCCGTTATCGTGCGCGGCGAGCGCGAGCATATACGTTCCGATTTTGTTCGCCACGTCCCCATTCGCGGCGACGCGGTCCGCGCCGAAGAAAACTTTTTGCGCCTTGCCCGCTTTGAGAAAATGCCCCGACATATTATCGCTGATGATTTCATACGGGATTCCATATTGCTCCAGTTCCCAAGCCGTGAGGCGCGCTCCCTGCAAACGCGGACGGGTTTCATCTACCAGCACATGAATTTTCTTGCCTTGTTCATGCGCCGTGCGGATTACGCCCAGCGCGGTTCCCCAATCTACAGTGGCGAGCGCGCCCGTATTGCAGTGATGGATGATCGTATCGCCGTCGTTGATCAGCGCCGCGCCATGTTCCGCCATGTGTTTGTTGATCTCTACGTCTTCATCCGCGAGTCTTTGCGCCTCGTTCAAAACAAATTGGCGCACATCGTTTGCAGAACCCTTTGTCGAACGCGCGTTGCGCATCAACCGATCCACCGCCCACGCAAGGTTGACGGCGGTCGGGCGCGCGGCTTTCAACACAGCCGCCGCAGATTCGAGGTCGGCGGTCAAAGCGTCGCGCGAAGCGGCGTTGGATTCAAATCCCGCGAGCGCAAGCCCAAAGGCGGCGGCGGCTCCGATGGCGGGCGCGCCGCGCACGACCATATCCGTAATCGCGCGCGCGACTTCCTTATGTCCGCGATAGGAAATTAATTCAAAACGCGCGGGCAGAATGCGCTGGTCAATCATTTTCAGTTCGTCGTCTTCCCAAAATACAGTTCTCATGTTTTCATCCTTTAGTAGCGAGTAACGCGACATTTATGTCGCGCCGCTTAATTAATATCCCTTGAAAAACTTCTCGCGCAGTTCGATCAAGCGCAGCTGCGCCTTCGGCAAAACGCGCTTCACCGTCCCCAAAGATTTTGCGCGGACGTAAATTTCCGAAACGTGTTCGATGCGCTCCAAATGAATCAGCGCCTCGTCGAGATTTTTTCCGTAAGTCAGGCTGCCGTGCTGGCGCAGCAACATGGCGTTATGCTCCATGACAAACGGCTGAATCACAACCGCGTCTTCATGCGAGGCGGGAGTCGCGTACTCGGTGATGGGAACTTCTCCGAGCGTCAGCAACACTTCGGGCAGCACATCCACAGGAAATTCAAGGTCGGCAACCATCAGCGTCGTGGCAAAAATCGGGTGGGCATGAAGTACCGCGCACACGTCGGCGCGCCGCTTGTATACTTCCAGATGCATGG
>JAQTWR010000031.1 GCA_028689195.1 Anaerolineales bacterium
CGTTCGCGCCCTTTCCCATTTCGCCGCGCGCCTTTGTTGCGATTACAATCTGATCGCGCGGAATGTTATTTTTCTTCATCCAGTTGCCGATATACGTTTCTGATACGCCGCCCGCGTTTCCTTCCACCCATTTGGAATAAATGTCTGCGGTGTCAATGAAATTGATTCCCGCGTCGAGGGTCGCGGAAAGGATTTTGTGCGTTTCCGCTTCGTTTACCGACCAGCCGAATTGCATTGTTCCCATACACAAAGCCGAGACTTTAAGCCCCGTCTTGCCGAGTTTTTTGTACTCCATGCTTTCTCCTCTTTACTCGTTATTCATTTTCTCGATGAGATTTTTTACTCTTTCGCCGAGTTTGTCAATCGGGAAAGGCTTTGCCAAATAATCGTCTGCGCCCGCGCCGAAAGCGACGGCTTTGCTGTCTTCATCGCCGAGAGCGGTGACAATCAAAATGGGCGTGTACGCGAAGTTTGGAAACGTCCGCAGCAGCCTGCATAACTTGAATCCGTCTGGTTCGGGCATCATCAGGTCGAGGATAAAAAGATCGGGATGGAACGCGAGCGCCGTTTCAATGGCTTGCGAACTTTTATTTAGCGCGGTCGCTTCATAATTTTGCGTATTTAGATAACTTGTAAATAACAAGGTAATCTCTTCATCGTCGTCCACGATCAATATTTTTTTTATCAATTTGTTTTATTCCTATAAACAGAATTGTAAGTGAAAAGCGACGAATTGGCGAAAGGAACTTGTCGAAGCGTTTCGTCGTCTGATGTGAAAAATGAAAGGATTAACGCAATGAAACGAACTTTCCTGCTCTTTGTTGTTTTGTTTGCCGCGTTGTCGGCTTGCGCGCGGAGTCAACCGACTTCTGTCATCGCCTCGCCCTCGGTTGAGATTCCTCCTCAGGTATTGGCGACTTCCGCAAATACGAGCGCGCCATTCGCCGCGACTTCCGTTACGCTGGACGATAACGGAAAGACAATTGACTTGCGCGTCGGCGATAGTTTTCTGCTCGACTTGGGCGCGGATATGTACGAGTGGAGCGTCGAAATTGATAATCAATCCGTTGTCGCGCGCCGCGCCGGGACTACCCCGATGATCTTCGACGCGATTGGTTTGGGAACCGCGAATCTGATCGCCGTTGGAAATCCCAGATGCGCCAAATCAACGCCGCCCTGCATGGCGCCTTCCATCGAATTCAGCGTTACGATATTTGTCGAGTAATTTGCGGGACGCCCTACTTTGTAATGTTTTGTCGCGTCAGCCTCTGGCGCGAATTAGCAGCACGGGGACTTCAGAACTGTGAACCACGCGCTCGGCAATGCTGCCAAGCAGCCAGCGCGCGGGACCTGTGCGCCCATGCGTAGACATTGCGATAACGTCAACTTGCAACTCTTCCGCCACGCCAAGAATGACTTCGGCGACGGAGCCGACGCGCAGCAGGGTTGACGTTTTGAATCCCGCCGATTTGAGTTGTTCTTCGATTTCGGCGATATATTTTTTACTGCGTTCTTCCTGTTCTTGCACTGCGCTCTGGGCAAGCCCGGGATCCGCGAAGACAAAATCCAGCGTGGGGTTCGCGCCGACGGTTAGCAAAATCAACTCGGCGCCTTCGGAGTACGCCAGTTCTTTCGCGTGCGGAAGGACGCCTTCGGCTACTTTGGAGCCGTCGAGAGGCACAAGAATTTTTCTGTACATGTTCTCATCTCCATTTTTTTTATTGCCCAAAACGCAATCGTCGTATCAGGCGATTGGGCAGTTTCGCCTGCTTCATCAATTTTTGCGTGGCGGAAACGTCGTATAAGATACGGTGATGGGTTAAGGTCATTGCGTCGAGGTCAATGACGGCGTAGGCGGCGCGCGGGTCTTCATCGCGCGGCTGCCCCACGCTGCCCGGATTGATAAACGTCAGGTCGTGCGGGATAAGCCGAATCGGCGAATTGACGGGGAGAGACTCTTCCAAAACATACATTCCGTCCCAGGGTTTGCGAAAAATAGCGGGCGAGTGCGTATGTCCATTCAGGCAAACGGGCGTAGTGATGAGCTCGAGATTGTTTCTCGCCACAGATTTTTCGGTGATGTATTCCCAAATTGGGTCGCGCAGACTGCCATGCACCAGCGTAATACCTGCGGCGACAAGCGGCGTATCTGGCAGCGATTTCAGCCAGTCGTGATTGAAACTGGCAAGCCGATGGCGCGTCCAAAAAATTGCCTCTTGCGCGTCTGGAGTGAAATCCCAAAGCGCGGTTTTGCCCGCAACCGCCAAATCATGATTCCCCGCCAGGCAAATGAGATTGTATTCGCGCAGGCGGCTGATGCACTCGTTCGGTTCAGGTCCGTAACCGACGACGTCGCCCAAGCACCAAATCTGCTCGAATGCGCCAGCGTCCTTAATCACGGCGTCGAGCGCGGCGAGGTTGGAATGAATATCCGAGATTACAAGAATACGCATGGCTGTTATCTAAATTATTATAGCGTATTTGATAGGCGAAAACTATTGGGAGTGACTAATCTTGTGGGCTAACCACAAAGGCGCAAAGCCGCCAAGTCGCTAAGAATCCTTTGAGTCTTCGTGCCTTTGTGGCTTCGTGGTTAATGAAAGCCCATTCTTTTAGCCACTCCCAAACTATTGCGCGAAGCGTCAGCCTGAATATAATGAATACATGACCTCGAAATTCTTCGCCCGCCTGTCGCAATCCCTGCAAAAAAATAAAACCGCGCCGCCGCCGAAGTTGGAAGTCGGCGCGTTGATTAACGAACGCTATCGCCTCGACGCGGAAATCGGCAGGGGCGGAATGGGCATTGTTTATCGCGCGCATGATATACCGAACAATCGGGATGTGGCGGTCAAGGTCGTCAATTTCGACGCGGCAAATATCCTGACGCTTCAGCAGTTTTTGCGCGAAGCGGAGATCAGCGCGCGGCTCGATCATCCTCATATTGTCGCAGTGTATGAAGTGGGCGCGGTAGATATTGGCGCGCCCGAGCCGTTGCCCTTCATCGTAATGGAATTGGCGCAGGGTACGAATCTGGCGGACATGAGCGGATTTACTTACGCCAGAATTATCGAAATTGGAAAACAAATCTGCGACGCGCTGGAGTACGCGCACAATCAAGGGCTGGTCTACCGCGACCTTAAACCGGGGAACATTATCGTCGAAAAGCGCGGTTTTCAATACTTCGTGAAACTGATGGATTTTGGGTTGGCGCGTCCGCGCGGCGAGGCGTATCTTCCCACAGAAAGCGCCATGGCGGGGTCGTTCTTCTACCTCGCGCCAGAACTGATCTCCGGGCAGCCCGCCGATATTTCATCCGACTTGTACGCGCTCGGCGTGACGCTGTATGAGATGACCACCGGGCGCGTCCCGTTTTCCGATTTTGACGAACAAGCCATTCTCTCGCAGCACTTGGAAGAGACGGCTGCGCCTCCGAGTCATTCGCGGAAGGATGTGCCGCCCGCGCTTGAAGCCATCATCCTTCGGCTGCTGGAGAAAAATCCAAAAGATAGATTCGACTCCGCGCAGGAAGCGCGGCGCGCGTTGGAGCAGATTCCTCTCGCGCAAGAATCCGCCGCGCGCGGAAATCTTCCGCAGTTGGATTTCATCGGACGCGAAGACGAGATCGCGCAGGTCAAACAATTGATCGAATCGAATCGTCTGGTGACTTTGCTTGGCGACGGCGGGGAACTCGCGTTGGCGGTCGGCGCGCAATTGACCGATCAGTTTTCAGACGGCGTGTGGCTTGCCGAACTCGAATCGCTGACCGACCCGAAATTGGCGCTGCAAACCGTCGCGTCGCTTTTTGGCGCGGGCGAAGATTCAAATCGTCCGCTGACAGTCTCGCTGATCGAATCCCTGCGCGAAAAAAATCTATTGCTTTTGCTAAATCACTGCGACCATGTTATTTTTGCGTGCGCCCAACTTGCCGAAACGATTTTGCGTTCCTGCGGAGAAGCGCGTATTCTAGCGACCAGCCGCCAGCCTTTGAATATTCCCGCCGAAAAATGTTATCGCAGCGTGGGCGGAACTCAATAACGAACTTTGCGGTTTACTCGACCCAATCCAAAATCTTATGCCACGCGCCCGCAAACGGCAGAAACCACGGACGCCCGTCGTACAATCCCAGCGGCGCGTTGGGGAAATCGAACTTCGCAAACGGATTGTCTTTTATATTTCCCGTCAACATCGCTTCGGCAACCTTCATGCCCAAATGCGTTCCCATCGCGGCGCCGTGTCCCGCGTAACCGAGCGCGTAATGAATACCGTCCAACTCGCCGACATGCGTCATCATATCGAAGGCAAAGTCGAGCGTGCCGCCCCAAACGTATTCGACCTTCGCGTCTTGCAACTGCGGATAAACTTGAATCATTTCGCGCCGTAAAATCTCTCCGCTTCGCGCGATGGTGTCTTCGTTTTCAGGGAAGAACGCCGCGCGCCCGCCGAAAATCATGCGGTTATCCCACAGCCGAAAATAATTTAGAAAATGTTTGTAATCGAAAATCATCCTGTTCTTTGGGCTGAGTTCATGCGCGAGATCGTCCGATAACTTTTCCGTTGCGATGATGAACGAACCGATTGGAATAATTTTCTTCTGCAAATTTTTTGTGACGCCGCCCGTGTAACCCGACGTTGCGACAAAAATGGATTCCGCCGTTAGCGCGCCCCTCTCTGTTTGAATAAAGAACCGCGACTCTCTACGCTCGATTTTTGTAACCCGCGCGCGGGAGCATAACGCCGCCCCGTGTTTTTGCGCCGCGCCCGCAAGCCCCGCCGCAAATTGAGCGGGATTCAATCCCGCGCTGACTTCGTCTACCAGCGCGCCGTGATAAATATCCGCGCCGATTTCGTTTCTCATTTCGCCTGGCGGCACAAGATGAACTTTGTGATTGAACTCCTTCGCCATAAACTCAACTTCGTCTTTGAGCGCGTCAAAATGCTTAGGCTTGTTCGCCGCCAGCAAATGTCCCGCGCGGGCAAAGCCGCAATTGATATTTTCTTCCTTGACAATTTGCTCGACGGTATCCACCGAATCAATCGAATATTGAAACAACTCGCGCGCCAGGTCTCTCCCATAATTTTTGATGGCGGTCTGCATGGGAATTTTGAGTCCCGTGAGCGTCATGCCGCCGTTGCGCGAACTCGCGCCCCAGCCCATCGTCTCGGCTTCAAGGACGACGACTTTCGCGCCGCGCTTTGCCAATGTCCGCGCGGCGCTCAGTCCCGTGTATCCTCCGCCGATGATCGCCACATCCGCGTTTTCAGGGATGGGCGTCGGGCTTGAGTCGTCGGGCATTTTTACGGTCGTGTGCCAGTAGATTTGTTGATTCATGGCGCGTTATGGGATGGATTGTAATTTTTGCAAAAGAGTGAACGCGACCATCTCCATAACGGCGGGGTCAACTTCGGCTTGCAGTCCGTAGCCTTGCAACTCGTGGACGTAGTTGCGATATGAAAATATGAGCATGTGCTTGACGAAGACGCCGTCCTGTTTGGTAAAGAGGCGGGTCGCGTCGCCGACGATTCTTTTTTGAGCGCTTTCCTGGTAGCCGGTTTCCAAGAACCCTGCGGCAAAATCGTTTATATATTTCTGCGCGCCTTCCGCGGTTTGGAATACGGTGACGACGTCGCTCATTTCTGATGGGAGCAAGGTATTATTCGCGCCGCGCCTGTAGCGAATCTCCCATCCGTCCACGCGCCCCGTTTCTGTGATGTACGCGCTGGCTTGCTCGCTCGAATATTTTTGCGTAACTTCGCTGTTGTGATACGGGCTGCTCGTGTCTTTATCGAAGAATTTGTAACTTCCCTCGGCGGGCAGATCGGTTTGCGACAAGGCGAGATTAAGCAACTTGGGCGCGACGCGGTCTTCGGGCGCAGGGGAGGCGTCGGCGGATGGAGTCAGCGTGGGGGGCGAAGCGTATTGAGAGGCGAAATCCGATTCGGCGGCTTGTAATTTCATCAACGCTTTGGACGCGAGTTCGTGAACCAAGATAGGGGTAATGCTGTTCCCTTGACCGATTATCCCGATTTTGTGCGCCATGTTTTTATACGAAAACACAAACGTAAAATATATCGAATTGGACGTTATTTTTTTATGAGCGCTGAACGTATCTCCAACAGGCAGGTAACCTTCGACTTTTGTGTAATTTTTGAGCAATTCTCCGGCATAGACTTCGACGAATTTCCTTGCGCCGCTGGCGTCTGTGAAGCGGATTGGATTGCTGATGATGATTTGCGGATATTGCAAACCCTCGTTTTCGCTGGTGTACACGATGTACCAGCCCTCGACGCGTTTGGTATTGTTGATGTACGCGCTGCCCTGTTCAAAACCGTAACTTTGCAATATCTCGTAGTTAAGTTCAGGACCTTCGATTCTATCGGTGGCGAGTTTGCATTGCGGGTCGGTTAAATCCAGACAGACGGGGTTGTATTTGATAGAGTAGATTCCGGGAAGGTCGGCAAGCGTGAGTTTGAAGGTTTTCGCGGGCGCGGTGATAACGCGCAAATCGGGCGTGGCTGTCGGCGTTGGGATAAAGGGCGGGAGCGTGGAGACGGCTGCGCCTGTTGGGTAGAAGGCTTGCGAGGTTGGCGTATCCGCCGCCGCTTCGGTGGCGGTCGGCAGGCTGCACGCGGAAATCAACGTCAATATGCAAAGCGAAAGGATGATGCGTTTTATCAAGGTGTCCTCCAAATGGAGCAAATGGTAATGCGATTATAAATCCAATTCTGGGGCGGCGATATTGACGAACCTCCTGATAATTGGGTAAAAAAGTGACAGCCGCCGAAGCGACTGTCACTTTTTATTTTTATATCTTTTCCAAAATCTCGACCGCGTTCCGCATCCTCTGTAAACACTTTTCTCTGCCTATGACTTCCATCGACTCGAATAGCGGCGGGCTGACCTTTTGCCCCGTGACGGCGACGCGCACAATGCCGAAAATTTGGTTGATGTTCAGTCCGCTGGATTCGACGTAGGCGCGCATGGGCGGCTCTGCGGTGGCGTGGTTTATATTGTCGAGCGCGGATAAAATCTCGTAAGACTTGCGCGCGATTTCCGCCGATTGTTTCGCGTCTAATCCTTTTGCGATTAATTCTTCGGGCGCGGGCGTTACGTTTTCTTTGAAGAAGAAGCCGCCGAACGAAATGCAATCGTCCAGCGTGACGAGTCTCTCGCGGATGAGCGGGATGATTTTCAGCAAAACGTCGTCGTCTACGTCGAGTCCCTCGCGGGCATAGTAAGGTTTGAGGCGCGCAGCCAGATCGCCGGTCGTCATCAAGCGGATATGCGTCGCGTTGAAATGATCCAACTTTTGAAAATTAATCGCGGCGGGCGAAGCGGTCAAACTATCAATGCTAAAGCGTTCTATCATTTGGTCGGTGGTTATTATGTCGTCTTCGGCGACGCCCCAGCCCATGAGCGCGATCCAATTGTTGATGCCTTCAGGCGTAAAGCCTAAATCATTCATATCTTTGATAAATACAGAATAGCCATCCGTCATGGCTATGGTTGTATCGCGCTTGCTGAGTTTGCCTTTGCCGCTGGGTTTGAGAAAAACAGAAAGATGCACCCAGGTGGGTTCTTCCCATCCAAAAGCGCGGACGATGTTCACATGCAGCGGAAAAGTTCCCAGCCACTCAGAACCGCGCAAGACGTGGGTGATTTCCATTTCGTGGTCGTCCACCACCGAGGCGAGATGATAGGTTGGCAAGCCGTCCGATTTTAAGAGGACGTAATCGTTGAGTTGCTTGTTTTCGGTGACGATGTCGCCGCGTAGATGGTCGTGCGCGATGGTTACGCCATCGCGCGGCATTTTGTATCGCACCGTGTATTTCTCTCCGTTCGCGACGCGGCGCGCGGCTTCGTCGGGGGCGAGCGCGCGGCACGTCCCGTCGTAATGCGGATTTTCTTTGCGCTTCATTTGTTCCTGCCGCGTTTTTTCCAAATGGTCGGGCGCGCAAAAACATGGATAAGCGCTGCCGTTGTCAATCAACACTTTTGCGTAATGCTGATAGATTTCGCGGCGTTCAGTTTGACGATAAGGACCGTACTTGCCGCCAATGTCGGGACCTTCGTCATACTGAAGCCCAAGCCAGCGCAAGCCGTCAAAGATTTCCTGCTCGGCGCCGGGAACGGTGCGTTTGAGGTCGGTATCTTCAATACGCAGGATGTACTGCCCGCCTGTTTTTCTGGCGAGCAAATAATCATATAGGGCAACGCGCGCTGTGGCGAGATGCATGTGTCCTGTTGGAGATGGCGCAACACGAGTGCGCGCGGGTTTGATGGACATAATGAGACTCCTTAAGAAGATGCGTCGCGTTATGATTTTTTTGCGCCGTAAGGCGCGACGCATTTTGCGTGAACTAAAATTCCATGCTCTTGTGGCGCATGGCGACAGATTCAACCAAGCCGACGCCGAGCATGAGTGCGGTCAATCCGCTGCCGCCATAACTGACAAAGGGGAGCGGCAAGCCTGAAACCGGCAGGACGTTCAAATTCATGCCGATATTTACCGCGGCTTGAAAAAATATCAGCGTTGCCATGCCAAAGGCGATCATCGCCCCGGAAACATCGCGGGCTTTTTGCGCGGTGCGGACGCAGCGCCACACAATTGCGGCGAGCGCGAGAATAATCAAAACTCCGCCTATCGCGCCGAACTCCTCGGAACTTGCGGCGAAGATAAAATCGGTGTGGCGCACTTTGAGAAAACGCAATTGCGTCTGGCTGCCGTGTCCATATCCCTGCCCCAACAAGCCGCCCGAACCGACCGCAATGAGGGCTTGCTGCACGTTGTATCGGTTGCCGTAGGTGTCGTTGGGGTCTGGGACTAGAAAGTTTGCAATGCGCTGTTGTTGATAAGGACGCAAAAACGGAGTCTTGATTCCCGTTACCGAAATGGCGATCAAACTTATCGCAACCACAAAGCCCGCGACCCCCGCAAAAAGCACATGCTTGATCTGCACGCCATTAATCCATAACATGACCGCCAAAATAACCAATAACACAAGCACGTTGCTCAAATTGGGCTGGAGCAGAATCATAACAATGATGCCGGACGCCCAAAGGATGGAACCTAAAACCCAACGCAAGTCGCGGGGATGATATTGAGCCGCTTCAAAATATCGCGCAAGGATAACAATCGCGATGATTTTTGCAAACTCGGTGGGCTGTAAGAATAATACGCCCACTTGAAACCAACGCTGCGCGCCAAACGCCACCTGCCCAAGCCCGGTCAAGGTCAAAAGAAAACCCATGATGACAATATACATGGGACGGTACAACGCTAGCCAGTAGCGGTAATCAATGGATGCGACCGTGAAAATGACGATCACGCCGAGAATGGCGAAATAAATTTGGCGCGTGACCAGCGGCAGCAACACTTCGTTTCCCGCCACCGCAGAGCGAATCATTGCCGTACCAAAAGCCGTGATAAGCACAACAGCGCCCAATAAAAGAAAGTCAAAGTTGCGCCAGGAAAGTTTGCGGTTCATAAATGAAATTAACCCTTCTCCCTTGAGAGAAGGCTGGGGGATGAGTTATTTGCCCCGAGTCGCATTCCGCAGCGGAATATCGGCTACGAGCCTTTGCTCTCTGCCTTCATGCTCTATTTCAATCTGCACGGCGTCGGGGTCAATCTCGATATATTTCGAGATCGCTTTCAGCAAATCGTTTTTCAAAGACTTTAACTGCGAAGGCGTCAAGTCGGTGCGGTCATGTACGAGAACGAGTTGCAGGCGTTCCTTTGCGCTGGAAGCGCTGCGCTTGCGCGAGAAGAATCCCATGTCATTTTCTCCCTGTCAATCGCTGGATTGCGCCCCACAAACCGTTTTGCTGGTCGAGGTCCATAAAGGGGATATCCTGCCCCTGAATGCGTTTGGCAATATTGCGGAAAGCCTGCCCGGCGCGGCTCTTCGCGTCAGTCACAACGGGTGCGCCGCGATTTGACCCGATGAGTACCGATTCGTCTTCAGGCACAACGCCGATCAATTGAATGCCGAGCAGATCCAAAACGTCTTCCGCCGAAAGCATATCGTTGTTTTTTACGAGCGTCGGGTTCAAGCGATTTAGTATCAGCGCGGTATTTTCTTTTTCTTCCGCTTCGAGGATTCCCACCACGCGGTCGGCGTCGCGCACCGCGCTGACTTCGGGGTTGGTCACCACTAAAACGCGGTCGGCGGGAGCTATCGCGTTGCGAAAGCCGCGCTCGATGCCGGCGGGCGAATCAATGATGATGAAATCAGAATCGCCGCGCAGTTCTTTGCAGATGCGAACCATATCCGAAGGCGATACCGCGTTTTTATCGCGGGTTTGCGCGGCGGGGATCAAGTGCATATTGGGATAATGTTTATCGCGGATCATCGCCTGCTTTAGTTTGCAGCGTCCCTCGATTACGTCCACAATATCGTACACGATGCGGTTCTCAAGTCCCATGACAACGTCGAGATTACGCAAGCCAATATCGCCGTCAATACAGACGACCTTTTTCCCGTCTATGGCAAGCGCGTTGGCGAGATTTGCTACGGCTGTGGTTTTTCCCACGCCGCCTTTTCCTGATGTAATGGTAATTACTTGAGCGGTCATATTCATTCCTATAAACTAAATTAGCCTGTATGCCAGAGTTCGGATTGTAATTTGCCTTGGCTGTTAATGCTGGCGATTTCGGGTTGCGGATTTTTTTGCGGCTTCAACAGCGCGGATACTTCGTCTGCGATGCGGAGCTGCGTAGCGGAAAGATCGAGCGCGCAGATGTTCGCGGAACGATCGCCGCCCGCGCCCGCATGAATCATGCCGCGCACGCGTCCCCATACAATGACGCTGCCGCCCGCGACGATTTCCGCGCCCGCGTTCACATCTCCCATAATGACGATATGTCCCGCGTACTCGACGCGCTGCCCCGAACGGAGCGTTTTGCTGACGAATAAAGCCATATCCTCTGAAGTTGCGTCCGCGTGTTTTTGTTCTTCAGGACGCGGCTTGGAAATGCGCGTGGCGAGTCCCAGCAATTGCGCGGTTTGTTCTGTGGTGGGCGATTCGCTGATGATTGCCCATAAAGAGACATTGCGTTCGGAAAGACCGTCGCGGAAATCAACCAGATCGTTCACTTTTAATATCTGCGCGCCCACGTCTATGGCGAGCCGCGCGCCTTGAAAGAAGGCGGGGCGTTCGTCAATTTGCGCGAGCAGGGCAACGCATTGGTCTTCCCATGCCGCGTCTGCAAACGTGGCGAGCAGTCCGTCGCGGATGCCCTTTATCTGAACGAGCGAAGCGGTTTGGTCCATAATCAATTCGGGAATTATACCTGAGGCTTTATAAAATTATGGTTCCAACGACTCCTGTCGTTGGAATTCCAAAGTCGGGAGACTTTGGAGTCCGCGTAATTATTGCCCAAAAGTAGGTTTCCCTTGCGCGATGTCAATGGCTTTGAGGTCGAAGTACGCCTTGATGACGCGGGAGACGACGGGCGCCGCCACGCTTGCGCCTTCGCCGCCGTGATAGGCAAACGCCACGACGATAATTTCGGGGTCTTCGTAGGGCGCGTAGGCAAGCGTCCATGCGTGGGTGGGCCATTTGCCAAAGTCGCATTGATTCGCTGCGCGCGCTACGTCGTCACAGTATTCGGCGGTGCCTGTTTTGCCCGCAACGGCAATCGGGAAGTCTTGAAAAATTCTCCGCAGCGTTCCATAAAGCGGGGCGGTCACGGCTAGTCGCGTTCCCGTGCGTACTGCTTCGATGGATTCAGGCGTAATGGTTTTCAATTCGTTTTCGTTCAGGCTGCAATATCCGTCTCCGCAGGAATAACTTTTGATGAGCGGCGTCACGGTCACGTCCCATTTCATGTTGGGCGTGAAGGGCGATATTTGATAACTGCCCGGCGTTTCCACATTGGAAACCGTGAATATTTTTGGGTCGGGATTGAACCATACTTCCAAAGGCTTGCCGTCGCCGTCGGTCACTTCGCGGACGATGGTGGGCTGCATTAATTTTCCGCGATTGGCGACCGTCGCGCCTGACATTAAAATTTGCAATGGCGTGGCGAGAACGTATCCCTGACCCACGCTGGCGATATAAGTATCGCCCGTTGACCAGTTCTCGCCCGTGTTGATGCGTTTCCACTGCGGATAGGGAATCAGCCCGCTGGCTTCTCCCATCAACTCGATGCCCGATGGCTGGTCGTAACCAAGCGCGCGGGCGTATTCGCGCAGGCGTTCGATGCCAAGTCCTTGTTTGATTTGATCTTCGTAACCGCCGCCTAATTTATAAAAACACACGTTGCTCGAAAACGCGATGCACTGATAAAAATTGATGGGTCCGAAACCTTCGGGTTTTTTCTCGTAAATATGATCCACGAAGGGGCGCGTATTCAATCCCGTGCAAACGTCGTTGGGATTGAACTTTTCGCATAAATCCAATTTTCCCGGCGCGTCTATAATTGTGGATGTGGTCACTACGCCTTCGTTAATCGCTCCCGTTGCGGTGGAAAGTTTGAACACCGAGCCGGGAGGAAACTCGGCGGAGATGGCGTTGTTGAGCAGCGGGTGGCGCGGATCCTGGCTGAGTTGGTCGTAATAATACGCGGGAATAAGACGCGCAAAACGATTGTTTTCATAAGTGGGGTACGAGACCATCGCGAGGATTTCTCCCGTTTTGGGATTCATCGCGATGACGATTCCGCTTGAGATGCGGGTTGTGCCGAACCATGTATTCCAGTAATTGATCTCTTGTATCAGCGACGCTTCCGCCGCCGCCTGCAAGCGCGTATCAATTGTGAGGTAGACGTTATTCCCCGGCGTGGACTGAATGGGCGGCTCTAAATTGCGAAGTTCCTGACCCGCCACGTCCACTTGCACCACGCGCTTGCCGTTTCTGCCCGCGAGAATATCTTGCAACGAGGCTTCGACTCCCGCGTAGCCGATCTTATCGCGGTTGGGGATAAATCCCTGCGCGCGCAAATCCTTTTCGAGCGAGGCGGGAATGGGACCGAGGAACCCCCCCAGATTGGAGGTTAGCGACCCTGTGGGGTAATCGGGGATGGGTTCAACTTCCACCGTTACGCCGCGCCAGTCCGCTTTTTTTTCTTCCACGATGCGCGCAATTTCAGGCGCGACGTTGCATTTTATTTTTACGGGGCTGTATGGTGCGATTGAATCTTGCAGCGCGACCAGTTGCGTAATGCCGGGTCCCGGCACGCAGGGACCGAATAATTTGGCTTGCTCTAATAATTTTTCATCGTCCACGCGCCCGCCGACGGGAACTTCAATCAATAGGGAAAGTTCGCGGTAAACGCGCTGAATGTCCGAAGCGTCGTCGGGTAAATTGGCGGGCGTAATGACGATATTGTATGAGGCGAGATTGCGCGCAAGGATATATCCAT
>JAQTWR010000032.1 GCA_028689195.1 Anaerolineales bacterium
CTATCCGCGACTTGGGGAAGCGCCGCCTGTTCGAGCGCGCGATTATACGGCAGCGGAACTTCCTTCTGCGCCACGCGGATAATGGGCGCGTCCACATAATCAAACGCTTCTTCGTAAATGCGACTGACGATCTTGCTGCCCACGCCGTAGGACTTCCAGCCTTCTTCGACGACGACGGCGCGATTTGTTTTCTTGAATGATTCAATCACGGGTTCCATATCCAACGGACGCAGTGTGCGCAGGTCAACGATTTCCGCTTCGATGCCTTCTTTGGCGAGTTCGTCCGCGGCTTTCATGGAAAGTTCGAGTCCTTTGCAGTACGTGACAATGGTCAAGTCTTTTCCCGCGCGCTGGATTTTGGATTTTCCGATGGGAATCAAATACTCGCCATCGGGCACTTCTCCGCGCACTTGGTACATCGTCGCGTGTTCGATGAACAAAATCGGGTCGTTGGATCGAATCGCGGATTTGAGCAATCCCTTCGCGTCTTCTGGTGTGCCGGGCGAGACAACCTTCAATCCGGGAAAATGCGCGAAGATCGCGTCGGGCGTTTGCGAGTGCGTCGCGCCGAGTTGCCTTCCGCCGCCGCCGACCGCGCGGATGACCAGCGGTAACGTAAATTGTCCGCCGAACATGTAATGCAATTTCGCGGCTTGATTGACGATGTAATCCATCGCCGAGAACGCGAAGTTGATGGTCATCAATTCTGCGATGGGGCGTTGTCCCACCATTGCCGCGCCAATCGCCGCGCCGACAATTGCATTTTCCGCGATGGGCGTATCTTTGACGCGCGCCGCGCCGTACTTGTCATAAAAACCTTTGGTCACGGCATACGTGCCGCCCCAAACGCCGACCTCTTCGCCGAGAATAAAAACAGCGGGATCGAGATCCATTTCTTCCATAAGAGCTTGCGAGATTGCCTCGCGCATTGTAATTTTTGCCATGTGTCCTCTTTCGTCATTGCGAGCGGAGCGAAGCAATCTCCACGTTGACGAGGGGATTGCTTCGTCGCCGCTACGCGGCTCCTCGCAATGACAGAATATTAGTCCGCGTAAATATCCGTGAACAATTCTTCCAGCGCGGGTTCGGGACTCGCCTCGGCGAACTCAACCGACTTCGCTACTTCTTCTTCCACGCGCGCTTCGATCTCGTCCAATTGTTTGCGCGACGCGATTTTCTTATCCAAAAGATATTTGTTGAAAATACCAATCGGGTCGTTCTCCTGCCACTTCTTTACTTCTTCCGCTTTGCGATAGCGTTCAGGGTCGCCCATCGAGTGACCTCTAAATCGGTAAGTGTCAATTTCCAGCAAATACGGCTGCGAATTTTCGCGGATGAATTTCATCGCGTCTTTTGCCGCGTCGTAAACCTTCATTACATCCATGCCGTCGGCTTGACCGTTCTTCATCCCGTAGCCTTCCGCCTTTTGACGAATTTCAGTTACAGCCGAAGCGCGTCCAACGGCGGTTCCCATGCCGTATTGATTATTTTCGCAAACCCACAAAACGCGCAAACCCCACGTCTTGGATAAATTCAACGCCTCGTGAAAATATCCGATATTCGTCGCGCCGTCGCCGAACATACAGATCGTAATGTTATCGTTGCCCGCATATTGATCTCCGAGCGCGAAGCCCGATGCAATGGGCAGGTGACCGCCCACAATGGCATGTCCGCCCCACATATTCTTGGACGTATCCGCCATGTGCATCGAACCGCCCTTGCCTTTCGATGTGCCGGTCGCTTTGCCGAGCAATTCCGCCATCACTTCATTGGCAGAGATGCCGCAATTCAACGCCACGCCATGATCGCGATACGCGGTGATCACGCGGTCGCGGTCTTCGCGCGCCGCGATCAATCCCGTGCTGACCGCTTCCTGTCCGATGTACAAATGCATAAAGCCGCCGATCTTCCCAGCCTGATACAACTCCGCGCCGCGTTCTTCGAGGCGGCGGATTAAAACCATTTGGTAATACAAATCAATTTGTTGTTCTTTCTTCATTATCTACTCCACTGACAGATTGCAAAAAATAACACCAGAGCGTCTCTGGCGTTCTGTTTATTATAGAGCATTTTAGTCCAAATTTCTATCAATTTCTCTCTATTTATTCATTAATCGTCATTGCGAGGAGCGCTCTTGTTCTTAGCGACGAAGCAATCTTTGTGGGCGAGGAGATTGCTTCGGGCTTCGCCCTCGCAATGACGGAAGATATACATGGTGTAAAATACAAGCATGAACTGGCTGACTGGCTCGAAACAAAACGATATAAAGCGATTGATGACGCATCTTGCGGATTCAACCAAGCGCGACTCAGCCGCGCGCGAATTGATCTCGCTTGGCGCTGATTCTGCGGCGCCATTAATCGCCGCGCTTCAAACCCAGGACGCAAATTTGATTCCGCTTTATCAGCAGATTCTTGCCCGAATTCCTTCTGCAACCCCCGAATTGATTCGACAATTCAAGAGCGCGCATCCGCTCGTGCGCGGACGTATTGCGGAGATATTCTTCTTCAGCAAAGACAAAGCCGCCATTCCCGCGCTGCTCGAAGCGTTGAAGGGCGAATACTTTACCGTCCGTTCGCGCGCCGCATTTGCTTTGGCAAACATGGACGACGCGCGCGTCATCCCATATTTGCTGCCGCTTCTGAAAGACGCCGAAGCCGAAGTCCGCAGCGCCGCGTGTATGTCCATTGCCAAATTCCGCGACCCTTCAACGTTCGACGATATTGCCAATATTTTGCTCGACGACCCAAAGTTGGAAACGCGTCAATCTGCCGCGCGCGCGTTGGGCGATACGAAACATCCCGCCGCAATTCAATATTTAATGGAAGCCCTGCGCGATTCGATTTGGTGGTTCGAGCGCGAACACGCCGTAGCAGATTTGCTAACCGCCATTGAAAAAATGGGATATGCGAGCGTCGAGCCGTTGCTCGAATCTCTCGCGGATAAAGAAGCCACCGTCCGCAAGTTTGCCGCGATTGCGTTGGGACAAATCGGCGACCCGCGCGCCATCGAAGAACTTGGCATGGCGTTATACGACCTGCACAACGAAGTGAGAAAAGCCGCCGCAGATTCGCTTGCGAAGTTCGGCGCGCCGACGATGGATTATTTTATCGAAGCGCTGCAACACCCCGAGCCGCCCGTTCGTGAGAATGCAGTAATTGGCTTGGCAAAGATTCAAGATGCGCGGGTGGGCGGCGTCTTAATCGAGGCGCTGCGCGACCCCGAAAGAAATGTCCGCAAGCAGGCTTTGATCGCATTGGACAATTTGCGCGAACGCCGCGCCATTCCCATGTTGCAAGAGCTCGTGGCGGATCGTTCCGACCGCGAGATGGGCATGTTGGCAAAACAGATTTTGGAAACCTTTAAGTAGCAAGGGCGGCTTTTACTTAAAGGCGGAAGGTCGAAGGGTGTTTCGTTCCCAAAAGTTGATAATCACATCGAGCAGGTCGTTATCTACAGCGGCGGTATTTTTCGGGTCGGGACCATAACGGTAGTTCATGCCGTTTACGCTTTCGCTCCACGGTTTCCAATGCGGATCCCAAACCCAGAAAGCGTGGTTCATCCCGCGCTGTTCAAATAAATCCATTTCATCGCGCATAAAATCCGCCGCATTGGGAACCCAGCGATTGATTCCATATTCGTTGACGGCGACCGGCGCGCCATACTCGGTTTTGAATTCGTTAATCGGCGCGAGATAATTTTCCAACCACTGTTGATCAAACGCGTCGGGTTGACCATCCCAATTAAGATCGAACGATCCCGGATAAGTATTCCATGCAGGCGGCTCCTGATGGGTGTAACTTTCCTGCGGCTCATATTGATGCACGGTATAAACTATGCGCGGATCGTCCACCGGCTTAAGCCACGGCAGCCAGCGCACTCCGCTCCAGCTCATGCCGCCGACCAAAATTGGGGTTTGCGAATCCGCTGCGCGAATACCTTCGACAATACGCGGGTAGAAGCGATTCCAATCATAGGTGGTGTCTGCGTATTTGGGATAGAAATCTGAAGGCTCGTAGATTTCAAACACTACGCCGTTGGAATTTGGTTCGCACATCAGATCGTACCCCGCCACAACCGGGGCGTCGCGGTAGTGTTCCGCCGTGTACTGCCACATATCAACCCAGGCATCCTGCGCGGATTGATCGCTCCACACTGATTCGATGAGCAAGTCGCGGTCGAACCAATCTCCGGCGCCGTCGCGGTAGAAGGTGAAATCGCTGCGCCCGGGACCGGTACGAAACGTAATCACCACAAACAAATCCGCCGCTGCCGCCATCTCGATCATGTGGTCGAGGTTTGCCAGCGCGTTCTCATCCAAAACATATGGCGGACGCTCGGTGAATATTCCCGGGTGCGATAGATTAACGTAATTTGCCCCAAACGCCGCCAGTTCGTTGAAATCCTCCTGCGTGTATGGCGGACCGATATAACCATCCCCAAGAAATTCATTTCCATCAAGGTCTGGAACCACAATCCGCTGCCAGATGTTGGCGCCGCGCAGTTGCGTTCCGTTGTTCCAAAGCGACCATTTGTCCAGCGTTGAAGCGGGCGTTTCGGTAAGGGGCAAAGGTGTGGCGGGCGCATCCGGCGGCTGACTTGCAGGCGGCGTATCTGTTGCCGGTTTGGAACCGGTGGATAATAGGGTGCAGGATAGCAGAAAGACCTCCAATAAACTGGCGAGAGCAATCTTTGAGCGCATACGACCTCCTGATTAATTTTATAAGGATTCAGGGATGGCTTGTCAAGTAGCGCGTGAAATTTTTGTCGAGCAGATTATATCTTCATGGATTTCAGAATCGCGGGAGCGACTCCGGTCAGGTCTTTGACGTCTGTCTGAAATTTTCTTCGGGAAGTTTTATCCCCAAATAGCAGCAACGGCACGGGCGCGGAAGTGTGCTTGCGCGTGGACAAGTCTTCCATGTTGCCGTGATCGGATGTGAGCAGAATCATTCCGTCGTCATCGCGCCAGTTTGCGAGCAGCCCTTTTAGCACGCCGTCGAAATTTTCCAATTGCCTCGCCGCCGAATCCATATCCTGTTTGTGACCGGCGTAATCGCTCGCCCAATATTCAAAGAAAGAAAAATCATAGCGCTTGGCGAGTTCCGCGAGTTTTGCGCCCGCTTCTTCCAACTCAAACAGCGGCGAATCGTCTAATTTCATAAATTCGCGCCAGCCTTTGCCGGTGAAATCGGCTGAGAGGGCGCGCCCTGCGTAAAGGTCGTCTTGCGTAAAAAGGGGAAGTCCCGCGTTTGTCAAAGCGAGCGGGATGGACGAATACAAACGTTTGCCCGAATCAATCGCCTCGAAATAGCGGGCGGGATAGGCGTTGAGCAACGCGGCTGTTTTGCCCGCTTTGACTGTCTTCGCGAAGACGGTTTTGCCGTCGAGATATTGCGCCACTTGGGGGTTGGGTTTGGGGCCATAGTGATAGCCCAATTCGGCGGGGATGTTGATGCCCGTCAGCAATACCGCCTGTCCCGTTGCGGATTGGGGCAAGCCTTGCACGCCGAGCGACGCGTCAATGGATAGCAACGTGGCGCGTTCGCCTTCAAAGGGCGCGGCGTCTCGAATCATGTTTTGCCCGCCAAGCAGGGAGTTTAAGTACGGCATAGCCGCGCGCGCGAAGGGATTTTTCTCCGCGTCATTTTCGCCCAAACCAATCCCGTCTAAAAATAAAAACAGAACTTTCATGTTTACTTGTCTACTTGTTTTCCCGTTTGCTTACCCCACAACATCCATACGGCTGGGCGATTCTTTTTGTCAAAACTGTCTTTGCGCGAGAGAAGAGTCAAATTTCGGGATGCGATCAATTCAAAATCCGCGGGGACAAAACCGGGGGCGGAGGGACGCGGTTCGGTTTTGAAGAATCCATATAGTAACCAGAATCCGCTTGGGGTGAGGATTCTATCCAGTTGAGTCAGATAATCCGCTTTGTTTTGTACGCCGTGAAAGCAGCCAATGTCGAGCGCGAGTTCAAATTGCGTTTTGATATTTTTTAGTTGGGTTGTGTCGTCAACAAAAAGATTTGCTTCGACGCCCGCGTTTTTGATTTTTCGTTTCGCGTTTTGAATCGCAAGCGGGGCGAAGTCTATGCCCGTAACCTGCCAGCCCGTTTTCGCCAGCGTGATGACGTTGGTGCCTGTGCCGCAGCCGAGATCAATGGCGCGCGCGGCGGGATGCGTTTGGATGAATTCAAAAAGTTCGGGCGGGGTGATGCCGCTATCCCAGGTCGGTTTGCGGAAATATGAAAAGTTGAAGGCGAGGCGGCGGAGAAAATTCATTTGAGCGAGTCGCGCACGGCTTGCGGGTCGAACGAGCCGATTTGCCGCCAGACTTCGTTGCCTTGCGCGTCGAAGAAAATAAAGGTGGGCGTGAACGTAAATTTATATACCGGCGCGAGTTCCATGCCGACTTGTTCTTGAATGTTAAGGCGGATAAATATCACGCGGTCGCCAAGTTCCTGTTCGAGCCCGTCCACGACGGGCTTTGCGGTTGTGCAGGCAATTCAGTAGGGCGATTGGAATTCGAGTACCACGGGTTTGCCCGCGCCGATCATGGCGCGCACGGCTTGCGCGTCGCGCATCAGCGGCGTTTGAACGGGATGTAAAACAAACCACGCGGCGACGAATCCGATGACGACGGCGCCGAAGGCGAGGTAATCATTCCACTTCGGGCTTTTTGTCAGCAGGATCAATCCCGTTATGGCGATGAATATCAGCGCTGCGGCGATAAATGAATATTGGTTGATGAGCGAGGTCATAATTTTTTGGGGCGGCGATTAAATGTCATACGCTATCTGTGACGTTATGCTTTGACAATTCAATTGAGTTCTTTTACAATCGGGCGACTTGCTTTATATCCTACAGAATAGGAAGGCTATTTCCATGAAAGAGTATACCACCGAGTTTTTACGCAACGTCGCGCTGGTTTCACATGGAGGCGCGGGGAAAACCATGCTGGCTGAAGCGTTTCTCCATGCGACCAAAGCGACGACCCGTCAGGGTAAGATCGACGACGGGACGACGGTTTCCGATTACGATGACGAGGAACACCGTCGAAAGATTTCGATTTATTCAAGCGTTATCCCCATCGAACATAAAGACTATAAAATAAATATTATCGACGCGCCCGGTTACACCGATTTTGTTGGAGAGTCCATCTCCGCTTTGAGTGTCGCCGACGGCGCGATTGTTTTAGTAGACGCGGTTTCGGGCATCGAAGTCGGCACCGAACTCGCCTGGCGCTACGCGGATGAATTCAATCTGCCGCGCTTCGTCGTGATTAATAAAATGGATCGCGACAACGCAAATTTTGAAGAGGCGTATGCCGCCATAGAAGCCTTTGTCAAAGCGCGCGGAAAACGCGCCATCAAAGTCCATTTGCCCATCGGCGAAAAAACGGATTTCAAAGGCGTAGTGGATATTATCGGTATGAAGTCCTATATGGGCGACGGAAATACAGTCGCCGAGATTCCCGCCGAGTTAATGGAAGAAGCCGAGAAGGCGCATTTTGCGCTGGTCGAAGCCGCCGCCGAAGGCGAAGACGAGTTGATGGAAAAATACCTTGAGAACGGCTCGCTCACCGACGCTGAAATGGTGCGCGGTTTGGAAGACGTCGTTTACGCGGGCGAATTCGTTCCCGTATTCTGCGCCGCAGGCGGGCATGAAATCGGCGCGATTGCGCTGCTCAACGACATCATTGATCTGTTGCCTTCGCCCTTGCAAGCCATCAAGCGCGTGGCGCAGGGCGCGAGCGGCGAAGAAGAATTAAATCCGTCGGATGCCGCGCCGTTAGCCGCTTATGTTTGGAAAACCACCGCCGATCCTTTTGTGGGCAAGGTCACTTATTTCCGCGTATATTCGGGTTCGATGCAAGCCGACGCGCACGTCTGGAATCAAACCAAGAGCGCGGATGAACGCGCTTCGGGGATGCACTTCCAGCGCGGAAAAGAATCCATCGCTACTAAAGTAATCCACGCGGGAGATATTGGCTCCGTCTCGAAATTAAACGTAACTTCGACGGGCGATACGTTCTGCGAGAAGAACCATCCGCTGACGATTGCTCCGCCAAAATTCCCCGCCGCGTTATACCGCGTGGCGATCACCCCCAAAACGCAAGCCGACGCCGCGAAGATCACGCCGACGTTGACGCGCCTCTGCGAAGAGGATATGACGCTCTCTTGGGAGAACGATCACATCACGCACGAAACCGTTTTGCAGGGCATGGGCGACCAGCATGTGGATGTGGCGTTGCGCCGCGCGCAAAGTAAATTTCAAGTCGGGCTTGATTGGCATGAGCCGAAAATTCCGTACCGCGAAGGCATTACGCGCAAAGCGGCGGGGCAATATCGCCATAAGAAACAAAGCGGCGGGTCGGGACAATTCGGCGAAGTGCATCTGCGCATCGAGCCTTTGCCTGACGCCGACTTTGAATTTACCGACGAACTCGTCGGCATGAACTTGTCGAAGTCCTATTTGCCGCCGATTGAAAAAGGTATTAAGGCGACGATGGAACGCGGCGCGTTCGCGGGCTATCCGATGAACAACGTCAAGGTGATTGTGTACGACGGCAAGGAACATGAAGTGGATTCAAAGCCGCTCGCGTTTGAAATTGCCGGACGCGAAGCCTTCAAACTCGCCGTGCAGGATGCGGGTCCCGTGTTGTTTGAGCCGATTATGAACGTGCGCGTCACCGTCCCCGATGCGAACATGGGCGACGTAATGAGCGACCTCAACACCCGACGCGGGCGCGTGCAAGGCACAGACTCTGAGCATGGCAGCACCGTCATTGTGGCGCTTGCGCCCATGGCTGAGATGACGCGCTACACCACGCAACTTCGTTCTATCACCGGCGGGCGCGGATATTTCACAATGGACTTCGATCACTACGACATCGTTCCGACGCACGTCGCCGCGCCAATCGTCGAAGCGCATCGGAAAGAAATGGAAGCGAAGAAGGAAGAGTAAATTCAGCGAACAGTGACCAGTAATCAGTAATCAGTGTAGAAAGTCCTGGAGGCAACTTCAGGACTTTCTGATTTTTGACCTTGAACCTTTGACCTTCAACCTTTATACTTCCCTTATGGCAACGGTGCGCTTTCCCGCTTTGATGAAATATTATGTGGATAACCAAAGCGAATTTTTTGTCGCGGGTTCGACCGTGAACGAGCTGATCGAAAATATACTTGAAAAATACCCCGCGCTTAAACCGCATCTGGTTGATGCAAACGGAATCTTGCGTCGCCACTTTAATATTTTCGTGAACGGCATTCACATCCGCGAGTTGAATGGGATGGAAACGCAGATTGGCGAGAATGATAAAGTGATTCTCATGGCGTCTGCGGCGGGCGGGTAACGCGACATTTACAAAATTATAGTATGTCACCCTGAGGGGACGTACTTTGCGACCGAAGGGTCTCATATTTCAGAAGTAGAGACCCTTCGCTTCGCTCAGGGCGACACACACGATGGAGATTTTATGACAATGCAAACAACCCACGAGCGCGTTCCGATTCAGCCTTTTGATCTTTCTGTGATCGAAGATGTGAAAGTGAATCGTTCTGCGGTGGAGCGGCGCGCGGCGACAATCCCTACGCGGCGCACGGTCAAAAAAGAATGGCAGGCGGCATGGCTTCTGCAAGCCATCCAAAATATTGATTTGACCACGCTCTCTGGCGATGATACGCCCGGGACGGTGAGACGTTTATGCGCGAAGGCGCGTCAGCCGATCCGCGCAGAGTTGCTGAAAGATTTGGGGATGAGCGGACCAATTACGACGGGCGCGGTTTGCGTTTATCACGCGCTGGTTTCGACGGCGGTAGAATCTCTTGAAGGTTCGGGAGTTCCCGTCGCGGCGGTATCCACCGGTTTTCCTGCGGGATTGAATCCATTTAAGCAAAAGATAGAAGAAATCGAAGCGTCGGTCAAAGCGGGTGCGAGCGAAATTGATATTGTTATTTCGCGTCAATATGTTTTGACGCAAAATTGGAAAGCGCTCTATGACGAAGTCAAAGCCTTCCGCGAAGCGTGCGGCGACGCGCACATGAAAACGATTTTGGCGACGGGCGAACTCGGCACGTTGAAAAATGTGATGCGCGCAAGTTTTGTCTGTATGCAGGCGGGCGCGGATTTTATCAAAACGTCCACAGGCAAAGAGCCGACCAACGCGACGCTGCCCGTGAGTCTCGTGATGGTGCGCGCCATCCGCGCGTATCACGAGGCGACAGGCTTCAAGGTTGGATTCAAACCCGCGGGTGGAATCCGTACCGCGAAGCAATCGCTCGATTGGTTGATTCTGATGAAGGAAGAACTTGGCGAAGAATGGATGCGCCCGAATTTATTCCGCATTGGCGCGTCTGCGTTATTGAACGATATTGAAAGACAGTTGGAGCATTTTGCATACGGACGGTATGCGTCCATGCAGTATCAGGCTTTGGGGTAAAGACTGTAAATGTGATTGCTTCGCAAAGAACGCACGCAATGACGCTGTTACTTCTGCGCCGCGAGCAGGCTGATGGTAAATAGTTTTTGCTCGGGCGCAAGCGCGCAAGCCGAAATGGGTTGGTCGGTTGGGCAATTTGCGTCTGGCGACGGCGTCCAACTGATACTGACCAGCAAGGTTACGTTTCCGTTTGTGTAGCCCTGAATCATGCCTGTTGGCGCGGCGGCGGAAAGTTTTGTATCCAGCGCCCATCCCGTCAAAGTTCCCTCGATTGCATTTAGAGAATTCATAAGATCAAAATTCGCGCCCGTGCCGTTGGTTTCCATCGCGCAGGCGGAGCCTTGCAAGCCAAAATCCGCGAGGGGCTTTTCGGCGAGCGTGAACTTGGCGTTTAACGCCGCCGCAACTTGATCGCTGATGACCTGACATTCTTCCAACGCAAGCGGTCGGTAGGCATCGCTGGTTATTTCCGCTTCCGTCGCGGACGCTTCAACTTTGGGGCTTTGCGTAGCGGCGTTGCGGCAAGACGTAACGGCAGCGAGAAGGAATATCAATGTTGCGTACAAAATTCTGTTGCGACTCATAAACATCTCCGAAGGATTTTTTTTCTACCCATTGTTGGCGTTGGTTATGACGCGCAGGAAGATTTCCACCGCGCGCGGGTCGAGATGCGTTCCGACGAGCGAGCGGATATATTCGAGCGTTTTTTCTTCCGACCAACTTTGCCGATAAGGACGGTCGGCGCGTAATGCGTCCCATATATCTACTACGGCAAAGAGACGCGCCACCAGCGGGATTTGCTCGCCTTTCAGTCCGCGCGGATAGCCCGTGCCATCCCATTTTTCGTGGTGGCAGTAGGGAATATCCAGCGCGGGGCGCAGATATTCAATCGGCGAGAGCATTTCATGCGCGAAGATGGGGTGCTGGCGCATGATGACCCATTCTTCATCGGTCAACTTGCCGGGTTTGAGTAGAATTTGGTCTGGCACGCCCATCTTGCCAATATCGTGTAGAAGCGCGCCGCGCCGCACATGCACCAATTCGGCTTCGGTCATTCCCGCTTCGCGCGCGAGGTCTAACATCAATTCTGTGACGCGCAGGGTGTGACCTTCGGTTTCTTTGTCGCGCAAATCCAGCGCGCGCGACCAGCCTTCGATGGTGGAATCATACGCCATGGATAATTCGATGTTGGAAAGTTGCAGGTCGGCGTATAGGGTGGCGTTGTCAATGGCGATGGCAATTTGTCCCGCCAGCGCTTCCATGAACTCGAGCCATTCGTTATCCGGGTTTTTCGGCGAGCGGTGGAAAATTTCGATTACGCCCTTGACTTCGCCTTTTGCGATTAGGGGGACGCCGAAATAGCATACAAAGCCTTCTTGCGAGAAGGTGGGCGAACGTAGGAAATCCGTTGTGCGGGCTTGCAGATTCGGGATAAATATCGTTTGCCGTCCCAGCGCAACCCGCCCGGCGTAGCCTTCTCCCAGCCGCAGGTTGGTAAACTTTAAAGCGTTTGTACGCAGCCCGCTTCCTAATTTGAATTTCAGCGAGAGTTCGTGCGGGTTGTACAACAAGATCACGGCGGCGTCTACTTCCAATTCCGCTATTACCTGTTCGAGGACGATTTTCAACACCATCTGCATGTCTATGCTTCCGGCAATCGCCTGATCAATTTTGCGTAAGGCTTGCGTGCGCCGCAGGCGGCGTTCCGCGTGTTCAAATAGACGCGCATTGTCAATGAAGATGGCGGTCTGCACAGATAGGCTTTGGGCTAAACGCACTTCGGAGTTTGTAAAAACGCGCTCCTTGTTTTCCAGCCCGTATATTTCCATTAAGCCGACGACTTGATTTCGCGCCACCAAGGGCAGGAGCAGTACCGCGTCTTTTTCCTGTTGATTCATAAGCGCGAGTTCGGCTGGATCTATTTTGGGATCGCCGCGCGAGAGGGATAACGGCTCGCGCGTTTCAAGGACGCGGCGCGTGGCGGGGTAGTCGTTGAGAAAATAAGTCGCCCCCGACGCTTCGATCTCGCCGATTGGGATTGCCCGATAGTCCACCATCGTCACGACCGCATCTTGCGGGGCGTTTATAAAGGAGATGGAGCATCCATCGGCATTAATCGCCCGGGTTGCCTGTTCCACTACAGATTGAAGGACGACCTCTAAAGAAAGGTTGGAACTGATTATCATGGCTGATTTGTAGAGGGTGGCGAGTTCGCGGTTGCGATTGCGCTCCTGTTCGTGCAGGCGCGCGCTTTCAACCGCCAGCGCCGCTTGGTCGGCGAAGAGATTCGCCAGCCGCACCTCGTCTTCAGAGAACGCGCCTGCGTGCGTTAGGTCTGAGACGTTGATGACGCCGATGACCCTGCCTTTCACTTTCAGCGGGACTCCCAATACGCGACGGAAAGAAATACCGTCGTATACGCCAGACCGCTTCGACCAGGTTTGGTAATCTTCCACCCAAAAGGGCGTTCCACTTTGCGCTACCTGACCCGAAAGCCCTTCGCCCCGCGTCAACGTGATCCCGACAAATTTTTGCGGAAGGTTGTATCCCACCACCAGCTTGAGCGTTTGCTCGTCCGATTCCATCAGATAAATTCCCCCGCTGTTGGTGTCAAGCAGGGACGCCGCCCGTTCGACGATAGAGGATAGCAATGTGTTGAGAGAGGTTTGGGAGTTAATCTCCAACGAAGTTTCATAAAGCGTTTGGAGTTCGCGCGCCCTTTGTTTCAAGGCGTTCTCGGCTTGTTTTTTCTCGGTGACGTCGAGTTTTATTTCGACAAAATTGACGATTTTGCCGCGTTCATTTTTGACGGGCGTGATCGAACTCTGCGTAATGCGAAGCCCGCCGTCTTTGCGACGGTCGGTTATTTCGCC
>JAQTWR010000367.1 GCA_028689195.1 Anaerolineales bacterium
GATCTCGCCAATCGAATCCCTGCGCCCCGCGCTGGATATTCCCTACTGCCACCACGAAAAATGGGACGGCAGCGGCTATCCGCGCGGATTAAAGGGCGGAGAGATTCCGCTGGCGGCGCGTATCTTTACCGTAGTAGATGTATGGGACGCCATCACCAGCGAGCGCCCCTACCGTCCGGCATGGTCAAAAGAAAAAGCGCTAAACCATATCCGCGAACAATCGGGGAAACACTTCGACCCAAAGATCGCGGAGCGTTTTCTACAAATAGTTGACGAAAACTGGACGAGCGCGTAAAGCGCTTACCGCTTGAACAACCGAACGAACAGAGATTCCAACCCGTCCAATGATTCGCGCACAACGTCAGATAACCCCACGCCCGATGACGCGGCGGGTTGTATTGCCACAAGCAGCGCATCGGGGCGCTTATTTTTTGGGATGATATTAAACAAGAGCGGCAGGTTTGCAGAGCGCGTGGACACGCCCATTTTTTTGAGATCGCTCAATTCGACAAGAGCAATTTCGCCGGGACCCGCGCCGAAATCTGCGGCGTCTACAATCAGCACGAAATCTGCGGCGGAAGATTCTATCTGGCTGATGAAATTCTCAGGCACGTCGCCCGCGTCAATCAGGGGAATATTTATCTTTTTTTGCAGGCGCTTGATAAGATAAGAACCCACGCCGTCATCTCCGCGCAGACGGTTACCCACGCCAAGTAGAAGGACTTTTTTTTCTGCGATGCGGTCTTGAAGTTCTTCAAACATGCGCCGATTATAGCAAATCGGGCGTCAAAAAACTTTCAAGATTATAATGCGCGCATCATGGATACTTTACCCGCCCTGCAAACTGAATTCGACCGCGCCGAACAAGCCCGCGCAAAAGGAAACGAAGGTCAAGCCCGCGTCTGCGCCCGCCGCGCCGCGGGAATCGCCATCCGCGAATATTTTTCGCGCGGCGGAACGCGCGTTCCAAACGCCAGCGCGTACGATTTGTTGAATCTATTGAAAGAAGATAGCCGCCTCCCCGCTGAAATGCAACGCGCCGTCGAACGATTAACCTTGCGCGTGACCGAAGAATTCAAACTTCCAGTCAACGCCGATCTGGTCGCCGAGGCGCGGATGTTATGCAATTGGCTGTTAAAAAATTAGGGGCTGTTACGCCTTGCGTCCAACGAGATAATAGAACGCGCGCGCA
Organism: Anaerolineales bacterium; assembly: GCA_028689195.1. GTDB lineage: Bacteria > Chloroflexota > Anaerolineae > Anaerolineales > Villigracilaceae > Villigracilis. The sequence goes on from JAQTWR010000367.1 coordinate 1,193, forward strand.
AACGTGATCAATAACAACATCCCCGATATTACGCCGCTAAAAACGAAGAACAGTCTGCGCCAATCGGTCAAGCGGAGTGTAATCTCTTCGCGGTACGGGAATCGAATACGGGCTTGCATACGCTGCGTAAAGCGCATTGGCGGGGCAACGGGTTTCAATGTCCCAGCCAGATGCGCTTCCAGGTTGGCTAATTTTTCCTCTGGGGTTAATGTCTTTTTTGTCTCGGTCATTCTTTCTCGCATTTTTCGATAATTGACGTTACGCTCCCTCGCCCTAGCCCTCTCCCTTTGGGGGAAGGTTGGGGATGAGGGAGATTCTTTATTCTGCAGGATATAAGATCAGCCCAACGGTTCCGGGTCCAAAATTAATCGCAAGCGAAATGGTCAGGTCGGAAAATTCAATATCCTTGACGTTGAAGTTCTTCCGCGCTTCTTCCATTAACATTTTGCCCGACTGCTCGTCGTTGGCGTGGACGACGCCCACATGCACGGGCGCATTGCCAACTTCCGCTTTGCCCATTTCAATTACGCGCGCGATGGCGTTTTTGCGCGTGCGGACTTTATCAACCATGTGAACAAGCCCGTCCTGCAAACGCGCAATCGGCTTGACGTTCAATATGGAAGCGAGCGCGGCGGAAAGCGTGCCGACGCGTCCGCTGCGACGCGCGTATTCCAGCGTATCCAGCGTGAGGATGACGTGCGTTTGCGGGCGCAATTCTTCCAAGCGCTTGACGATTTCATCCACGCTTTTACCCGCGTTCGCTAATTGACGCGCGGTACGGCACATGAAGGCAATTCCCATCGAACCGCCCGCGGAATCGAAGGGGACGATTTTGTATTCGCCTTTCAATTCTTCAGCCGCCGAAACGCAGGACGCATACGTGCCAGAAAGTTTGCTGGTAACGTGAATAGAAAGAATGTCGTCGTCTTTCGAGAAATTCTTTTTATAAAACTCGGCGAATTGATGCGGGGATGGCTGCGACGTTTTTGGGAACGTCTTATTCGCGCTTACTTCCCTATAGAAGGAGGCAAAATCCATTTCCTCGAATTGAATAAAGGTCTTTTCGCCAAAATGAATATTGATGGGAACGATGCTGATGTCATATTCCTTTTCCCATGCGGCGGGAACGTCTGCCGCGCCATCGGTTACGATTCGTAACATAGGTCACTCTCCTTCAAGATTAAGATTCTGGTCTTCTAATTGATCGCGCAGCGCCAAAAGCGTACGATGATAAAGGCTTTTGACTGCGCCTTCGCTTCTACCCATTACCAAACCGATTTCCGCGTTGGACAGATCCTCGACAAATTTCAATATCAACAAAGTTTGCCGCTCATGCGGCAGCGTGCGAATAATCCGCAGCAACGCGTCCTGTTCCTGCGAGCGAACCAGATTTTTTTCGGGATGTTCGCCCTTTGTTGGCAGGACGGGCAATTCATCCAGGGGAATTTCCTGCTTGCGGCTTCTATCGCGGTGCCAGTTGGCGACAAGGTTATGCGCGATGCGATACAACCACGCCGAAAACGGCACGCCGCGATCCGTATAGTTTTTGATGTGATTCATTGCCCGCTGAAAAACGCGCGCGGTCAAATCCTCGGCGTCGTGAACGTTGCCCGTACGATAGTAAACATAATTGAAAATACGCTCCACATAACGTTCATAGAGCAACCCGAAAGAATCGCGGTCGCCCTGCGACGCGCTTTTCAATACGTCTTCTTCGTTGTATTCAAATTCCGACAAAATTAAAAACCTTACCGACGGAATTCAAAATTAGATAACACCGCCGGATTTGAGAAGTTGCACAGAGTATAACATGCGGCATTTCAAATTCATTTCAACGCCATAGTGGAGAGTATCTAATTGCATGGGTTTATTTCCAGCCTCTAACCACGGAGGCGCGGAAACACGGAGAAAAAACTTTAAATTAACGTCAATAATGGATAACGGGATTATGTCATGCTGAGGGGCGTTTTTTGCCCCGAAGCATCTCGGAACGGCTCATTTGAGACCCTTCGGTCACTGAAAAACGCTCCCTCAGGGTGACATG
>JAQTWR010000368.1 GCA_028689195.1 Anaerolineales bacterium
TCTTCCGATCTCTTCCGGGAGTGACCCTGCAAGCCTGCCGCGCCGCCGCGCCCGAAGGGACGGGGTTTCACATCCACACCGCCGAGCATGATTCGGACGAATACAACAGCCTGAACAAAAGCGATATGCGCGTGATTGACCGCCTGCAAAAACACGGGCTGCTTGGACCCAATAGCATCGCCGCACACGGAGTCCATTTGGACGCGCGCGAAATGGAAATCATCAAAGAGACGGGAACATGGCTGACCCACCAGCCGCGCTCGAATATGAACAACGGCGTGGGCGTGGCGCAAATCGAATCCATGCTGCGTTTGGGAATTAAAGTTTGTCTGGGCAACGACGGCTTCACCAATTCGATGTTGGATGAATGGAAAACCGCGTACTTGATTCACAAATCGGAACACCGCGACCCGCGCCGCATGAACGGATACGACGTGCAGCAAATGGCAATCTACAACAACGCGGCGCTCGCCAATCAATTCTTCCCCGCCGCGCCGATTGGACAAATTACGCCCGGCGCATTCGCCGATTTGATTTTCGTGGACTATCATCCCTTCACGCCATTAACCTCGGGCAACCTCCCGTGGCATATCATCTTCGGGGTTCAGCAAAGCATGGTGACGACGACCATCGTCGCCGGAAAAATCCTGATGAAAGACCGCGAATTGCTCACGCTGGACGAAGCCGAGATCGCCGCCCGCGCAAGAGAAATTGCGCCGCGAATTTGGAAACGGTACGAAGAAGAAGCGGCAAGAAGTTCATAAAGTATCAAATATCATTTTACGGAGATTACCAATGACCGACTCGCATCTATTATTATCCATCGCCGTGTTAGGCGGAACAGGCAAAGAAGGCAAGGGATTGGCTTATCGCTGGGCAAAGGCGGGCTACCATGTTCACATCGGCTCGCGCGACGCGGAAAAGGCAAAAGCCGCCGCGCAAGAAATCAAAGACATGCTTGGCGAGGGAGGCTCCGTCGAAGGGATGGGCAACCTCGAAGCCGCGCGTCAGGCGAACATCATAGTATTGACCGTTCCGTATTCCGCGCACCGCTCGACGCTAGAGGCGGTCAAAGACGAAATCAAGGGAAAAATCCTTGTGGACGTGACCGTTCCGCTTGTGCCGCCGAAAGTCGCAACCGTGCAAATGCCCGCCGCTGGCTCCGCCGCGCAAGAAGCGAAAGAAATCCTCGGCGACGGCGCGCAAGTCTGCGCCGCCTTCCAGAATATTTCTCACGAGCATTTGCTCGATAACGCCGACGTCGAATGCGACGTGCTTGTCGCAGGCACAAGCAAAGAAGCCCGCGCCGAAACGATCAAACTCGTCGAAGCCGCCGGACTCACGGGCTGGGACGCGGGCGTAATCGAAAACTCCGTCGTCATCGAGGGCATGACCAGCGTGCTGATCGGCATCAATAAAAAATACGGCAGCACGCACGCGGGCATTAAGATTACAGGCGTTTCAAAATAATCCGCAGATTGAACAGATTTCGCAGATTTTCATAATGAAATTACCTGATCAACGCGACGCGCAAACATATACAATTATCGGCGCATGTATGGAAATACATCGTCAATTGGGACACGGTTTCTTTGAAGCCGTATATCAGGAAGCCGCAGTAATTGAGTTCCAGAACAAAAATATTTCCGCCCAGCGCGAGGTTTTGTTACCTATCACATATAAGAACATAATTTTGCCAACTCATTATCGAGCAGATTTCATCTGTTTTTCGGAGATCGTTGTCGAGTTTAAAGCCTTATCTCGTTTGAGCGGCGTTGAAGAATCTCAATTACTAAACTATCTTAAAGCAACTGGTCTTAAACGCGGACTATTAATAAATTTTGGCGCGCAAAGCCTGCAATACAAGCGCCTTGTCTGGAATTATGATGATCCATCAATACAAGCAAATAAATCCGCGTAATCAGCGGAATCTGCGGATAAAACTTTGTCATCACTCACCCTTACCACTCTTCAAAATATTCCACTCATCCGTCAAGGCGACAACTTGACGGATATTATTCTTAACGCCCTGCGCGAAACAAATATCGAATTGCAAGATAACGACATCCTCGTCCTCGCGCAGAAGATTGTCAGCAAAGCCGAAGGGCGCATGGTAAACCTCGCGGACGTTACGCCGTCGCCGCGCGCCGTTGAACTCGCCGAACAAACGGGGAAAGATCCGCGCGCGGTCGAACTCGTCCTGCAAGAAAGCGCCGAGGTTTTGCGCGCGCGCGCCGGTGCCATTATTGTGGAACACAAACTTGGCTTTGTCTGCGCCAACGCGGGCATTGACCAATCCAACGTCAAAGGAGACGGCGAAGGCGAATATGTTTTGCTGCTGCCCGAGGACCCCGATAACTCGGCGCGGGAAATTCGCAACGCGATAGAAAAAGCGACGGGCAAAAAAATCGGCGTGATGATTATAGACTCGCACGGGCGCGCGTGGCGCGTCGGCACGCTTGGCGTTTGCATCGGCTTGAGCGGAGTCCCCGCGTTGATAGACGAGCGCGGCTGGAAAGACCTATTCGATTACGCGCTCAAAATCACCATCGTCGCCGTAGCGGACGAACTTGCCGCCGCCGCGTCCTTGATGATGGGACAAGCCGCCGAAGGCACGCCCATCGTCCATGCGCGCGGGTTTCCATATAAGTTAACCGAAGGCTCGCTCAAAGAATTGATTCGACCCAAAGAACAGGATATGTTCCGATAAACAAGGAGACGCTATGAAAAATTTTCCCGCAGAATATCTCGACCTATTGAAAGACGAAGCAAAAGCCTATCTTTACCTCGCCACAACAATGGCGGACGGCTCGCCGCAAGTCACGCCGATTTGGTTCAACATGGACGAGGACTACATTCTTATCAACACCAACGAAGGACGCACCAAGGATAAAAATATGAAAGCGCGCCCGAAAGTCGCGCTTGTGATTCAAGACCCGAAAACGCCGTACCGCTATATTCAAATTCGCGGCGAGATTGCCGAACATACCACGCAAGGCGCAGACGAACACATCAGCGCGCTTTCGATGAAATACGAAGGCAAGCCCTGGGAATACCGCGAAGGTCAAAAACGGATTATCTACAAAATCAAACCGATAAAGATTGATGCCCACTAAAATGGAACTTCACGCCTTCCTGCGGACTCGCCGCTCGATACGCCGCTTCAAACCTGACGCGATTCCCGATTCTGTTTTAGCCAATATTCTCGAAGCCGCGACATTCGCCC
>JAQTWR010000369.1 GCA_028689195.1 Anaerolineales bacterium
AACGCGCGAACCCTGCGGGTAATCTTCCGCCAAGCCGAGGTCGTATCGAGAGGGCGGCGCGGGATCCATTTCAAAAGAGAGAAAGCGGATCATCCCGCCCAAGCCGAGCGCGCCGCCCAGCCCGATGAGGGAATTGGTCGCTAATTTTAGAAAGTCGCGGCGGGTTAGTTTTTTCATGGGATTTTGAAAACGGAGAATAAAGTCAGCGCGAGGACGATAACCGCGACGATGGCAAACGTCAACTGCGCGACGCGTCCGCTGCGCGGAAACCAACGCCCAAGTTCGCTCGGTTTGACTTCGGCAAAAATGTACGGCATGGCGCTGATGAAGATAACGACCGCCAGCGGAAGCAGAACGCCCAGCAAAAACGGGTCTCCTAATTTGAGCAAACGCTGAACCCATAAGAAGAACCACGGCGCGCTAGAATCTGCGGCGGATATTGTAACGCCGCGGATCGGGGACGCAATCGGCGCGGGGACGAAGGTTGAGAGCGCCAGCAGGAGAATCCCGCCGACGAACATTCCCAGAACTTCGCGTTTGAGCAAATCGGCGCGGGAGATTCTCTCCAAATTTTCGCGTTGATTGGCAGGCGGGATTGCGATTCCTCCGTCGCGGCGCACGCGAAATAAGTGCCAGACCGTCGCGATAGCGAACATCAAAGCGAGGACAAAAATATGCCACGCATAGAAGCGCAGCAGCGAGGCGGAACTCGGCTCGCTGCCGCCGACGACAAAAATATAAAGCGCGTCTCCCACGAAGGGAATGGATTTGAGCAGATTCGTTCCCGCAGTTAACGCCCAGCGGACGCCTTCATCCCAGCGCAGGACGTAGCCCGTGAAGTCCAGCAGGATGGCAAAAACCAGCAGGATGGCGCCCAACACAAAATTAGATTTTCGCCGCGAGTTGTATGCGCCGGTGAAAATCACCCGCGCCAAATGGACGAGCGTGACGATCACTAAAATCTGCGCCGACCAGTAGTGCAGGTTTCGCACCAGCGCGCCGAAAGGCACAAAGTTTGCAATGGTCTCGACCGAGATGGCGGCTTTTTCGGGCGTTGGCGCGTAATAGAACATTTCCAGCAAGCCCGTGACGAGCAGGACGAGCGAGAGGAAGACCGCCATTCCGCCCGCGCCCAGCGTGTATCGCCAGCGCGCTTGTACGGCGGGAATCGTGGGGGGGTGAAGATGGGAGAAGAAATTTGGGCGGGGCGCAGGATTCGCTGCGCGGGAGGGAGAATCCGCGCCGTTTTCGGGACGGGGAAAAATATCGCGGGCGATTAATCCAACCATCGAGAGGATCATCGTCCCGATGAAAATCCATATCGCGGTATTTTCGTTTTTCGGCGTTGTCACCAGCCGATGAACAGGCACAGCCGAGGCGTTGAGTTCGCTCAATACAATTCCTTCGGGCAGGCTGCCTTTCATCTTCAATAAAAACGCGGTGACTTGCCACGCTTTTTCAGAGCCGAGCGAGCGCGGTTTCCACCAGGGCATCATTTCGACGACGTAATCGTAGAGCTGCTGCGCGTTTTGAAAACGCCCGAGCGAGCCTGCGGCGCTGAGCGCGGGGAAGGTTAGGGTTTTCGGCATTTCAAACCCTTGCGGCGGATGGTTTTTTCCGTGGCAGCCCGATTGCCAGCAATTGCTGTCTGCGCCAAAAGCGCCGAGCCGAAATTCGTCTGTGAGTCCTTGTCCGCGGTCGCCATGACAGGCGAGGCAAATGCCCCAATAAATTAATGCGCCCTCGTCTGCCTGCGAGAGAACTTGTGGAACGACCGGCTTGTCTAATCGGCGCATGTCGAAGGTCGGCGTGACGCTCGGCGCGATTATCGTCGGCGTTCCGTTCGTTTGACGGGATTGCGACGCGGTGACGCTTTCGGTTGAAAATAAACTGGCGCCGACGAGCAAAACGAATCCCGATATGAGTAAAAGCGCGCGCGCGCGGCGTTTGATTTGAGGGGAGAGGGTTGTCATTTTTTCGGCAATGGCGTTATTCTTCAAACAGCCATTTCTTTGCTTCTTCAACGTCTTGAAATAGTTTTGTGTTTTGTCCGCGATTTAACGTTACGGTTTCAAAGAAATAAAAATCCTCGGAAATCTTCGGCGGAATAATGGCTCGTTTGAATTTATGCGCGGGAAGCCCAGCCAAAGCGAGCGTATCCGATATGATTTTGGGCAAATCGTAAATATCCATAGTGGATAAAATCACGGTCGCCTCGCGATAATCGCCAAGAGATAAAAAGCAATCCTGTTCTTCGGCAATCCGCGCCACTTTGAGGGCGACTTCCTTGATTTCATCCAAGGTTATTGTTCCTCGATGTTTTAATTCAATGATACGTAATTCTGAATTGTAAACGATGGTATGAGGCATAATCTTACCTCGCGTGTATCAAAAATGTCGTATCTGCGCGCTTGAAAAATTATTTTTGTCCATATTTTTTCTCGAACGCAACTATGGCACGTAGGAACTCCAACTTCCAAGAATTGATTTATCCGCGGCGTTTATTTGCTCGCCTGTCGGGAATAGCGCATTGAGATACGGCTCAGGCGGAAGTAATTTATTGAGAATATCAACGGGGATAATACCCCGCCCAGACATATCCGCGAATCGTACGGGATGACCGAGTCCTTTGAGAAAAAGAAGTTGACCCTCGTCCGAATAAAGGAATTCCATCCAGAGTTTTGCGGCATTGGGATGGGGGGCATAGGCGCTGATGCCTTGCGCGTATAAGCCAGCCACATTCCCAGACTTTGGCACAACGATCTTAATATCGTTATCAGGATGAGATTGCTGGTCGGCAAGAGCGAGGTAATCCCATCGAAGCGCAATTGGGGTTTCGCCAGAAGCAACGGTATCGCCATTAGGACGAACGTCTAACAAGTTTTTGTTTCTGTTAATTTGCTGAAAAAACCGGAGGCCTGGCAATGTATCATCCAAAGAACCGCCATTAGCCACCGACGCAGAGTATACCGTCATCATAGCGTGATAGGATACGGAAGGCGAGCCTGCTATTCCAATTTTGTAGTCAGGATTGAGGAGTTCCGGCCAATCTTGCGGAAGCGTGGCGACGAATTTCGAATTGGCTTCAAAAACGGGTAGTGGTTCAAAGTACATGATGTCGAGCAATGGCTAAATTGTATTCAACGATGAACCAGCGCGTGACAAGATGGTGCATATATACGGCTTTAGAAAAGGACAATGTTTTGCGAACATATCTGGCT
>JAQTWR010000370.1 GCA_028689195.1 Anaerolineales bacterium
GATTGAACGGTTGCGTTGCCGCGAAAGAGGGAACTTAACCCCAGTTTGTTGGATACGCCGAAGATGGTATGAATGCGCGGGCGGCGCATATCCGCGTCTATCAACAGGACGCGTTTTCCGCTTTGCGCGATAATGGTGGCGAGATTGATGGCAATGGTTGTCTTTCCTTCGCCGGGTCCGACGCTGGTGACGAGGATTTTGTTCAACGCATGATCAATATTTGTAAATTCCAAATTTGTTCGCAGCGAGCGAAAGGCTTCTGCAATGGGCGAGCGCGGATGGTACAACACATGCGCGTCCGCCGATTCTCCCGATTGAAGATTCATATCGCCGATGTAGCCGATGACGGGCAGGCGCAAAATCCGCTCGATGTCTTCAGGAGTGCGAATGGTATCGTCTATATACTCGATGAGGAATGCCGCGCCGCCCGTAAGGAACAGCCCGACGATTGCCGCCAGCGCTATATTTGTGGCGGGTTTTGGGCGCACGGGGTTTGAAGGCGTCGCGGCGGCTTCGATCTGCACGACGTTTGGCGTATTTTGTAAACGCGCCAGCCGCAGCGATTCGAGATTGTTCAAGAGATTGGTATAAATTTGCTGGTATAGCTGCAGCGTGGTTTGCAGTTGCGCGAGGCGGTTCGTGCTGTCGTTCGAGACAACGGGCTTTCCCAGAACAACGAGGTCCGTGTACGTTTGCCGATAAAGTTCCAACACAGGCAACACTTGATTCAAACGCGCCTGTTTTTCAGTCAGCAGGGTTTGCTGCGTAGCCGTTGTGGCAGATGCGAGGGATTGAATATCGCTTTGAAGTTGCGCGGCTTCGGCTTGCAGCGCCGCGATTTGCGCCTCGATTTGTTTCTGCTGCTCCACGACGGTTTCCGCCGAGATATTCGAAATCTCTACGCCCATCGCGGATATTTGACTTTCAACCTGCGCGATCTGCGCTTGAATATTTTGCTCGCTCGATGCGTACCTGCCCGATTGGATAATTTCGTTTTGGCTGATGAGAACCTGCACGAGGACGTTCGCAATATCGGACGCGCGCCGCGGGGTTTCGTCTTCAACTGTGACTTGGATGGTTTGCGTATCGCCAATCTGCTGCACTTTGACTTGTTCCGCGCTCACCGACGTTCCCAGAATCTCGGACGTTTTTTGCAGCACGGGCTGGGTCGTCAATAATTGCATGTAAGTTTGGACCAATTGCTGGTCGCTGAGGTAGGTGTAGTCGGTGGTTTGTTCCTGCGGCGCGCGCATGACTAAAATCCGCGTGGAGGCTTGATAAACCGGCGATTGTAGTATGCTGATAACCAACCCAGCCAGCGCGCCCAATGCAACGCCTGTCACCAACAACCACGCCCATCGCCGAGCCATCGAGAGGTAGATTTTAATTTCCATTTTTTTTGTTCCTCTTCAGGATGGAAGAGAGTTTACCCCGCCTGGCTTTTTGAATTTGCTTTTGTATTGCAGTTATAACGATTGGATTACGCGCTACGGCTGCGGGCAATTTACCTGCGCCGATTGATTGTAGCCCGCGTAACATATTATCCTGTCGGGATTGTAGGCGGCGACGACTTCGGAAAACATAAAAAAATCGGGCAGGGTTAAATTGGGATAGGCGTTTCGGATCGTTTCTTGATACCATTTATTTTGCAGCAAATCCGCCGCGATGACGACAATATCGGGGCGGTTATGCAGCGCGTAATGGAAGTACCACAACGCGAAAACGACCTCGTCGTTTTTTGCGAAGACGATGGCGTTTTTTGGAATTTGCGCCATCGCATCCCTTCCGAAATTTTCCGCGCGGTTATCGTGTGAAGCGTCCACTTGCGCCCAATGCGCGCCCGCCTGAATGAACAGCATGAAGAGTAGGAGGAATCCAAATATCAGAATCTTTTGATGGGAGAAGCGCGGCGCGGCGCGTTCCATCAGAACGCCCAGCCCGAAGCCAATCCAAATCGAAAAACAGAGGATACTCGGCAGGAGATATAAAAACGAGTCGCGGGTGTTGTAGGCGAGCGGGAAGATTAGAAACGCGGACGCGATCCAGAGCATGTTGCGATGCAGGCGCGGGAGTTTGTCGCGGGCGACCAAGCCCGTGAAGCCGACGAGCAAGCCGACTGCGCCGAACTGGTCAAGAAAAAGCGCCGCCGTGGTTTTGACCTGTCCCCAGAGCGCGGCGGACGTCAACGCAAAAAATTGACCTTGATATAGTTTTCCCGCGACCAGCCAGATGAAATTTTCGAACGTGGTTGGGTCGCCCCAATTGACGGGCGGATTCGACATGGCGCGTAAAGGCAGCGCGAGATAAACCAGCGAGCCGAGCGCAATTCCTGCAAAGCGCCGTAATAAAACTTTTTTTTCTTTGTGAAAAAGAAGGGGCAGCAAAAAAATAATCGTGATGTGATTCCCCATCCCTAAACCGAAGATTACGCCAAAGAGGAAGCGCTGCGAATTTTTTTCCGATAAATATAGAAGGGCGGCGATGAATAGGATGTGCAGGGTATAGACTTCGGCGATGACGGCTTGCGACCAGAACAGGGGCGAGAGTCCGAGCGCGTAGGCGGAGGCTAAACTTGCGAGCCAATGATGCGATGCATGGACGATTTCGTAGACGATTAACGCGGCGCAAACGGCGAACAGCGCCGACATTAGGTTTGTGCGAAATGCAAGCGAGCCGACGGGAATGAATTGAAATAATCGCGCAAGCAGTAAATAAACAGGGTAGCCGCTGGGATGCGCGACGCCGCCCGTCGCTGCGGCTGTGATTAAGTCGCCGCCGTCTGCGCCGTTATTTGCCCAAGTCAAGCCGCGCGCAAGGCTGGCGAGATATACGCCCGATAACGACGCGGCGAGGATGATTTGGGGGAGGCGCTTGGTTTGCATTGTAGATAAAAAAAGAGGATAGAGACGAGTTCTCTACCCTCTTTTTTTTATGAGGATGTTTTATTTGCCGACGGGCGTATAAACGCCTGTGTAGTCGGTCAGCGCGGCGCAGGCGGTTCCGTTTTCGATGCGCGTTTCGAGCGGAGTCCATTTTGACGTGACGCGGGCGAGGTCGTTATCCGAGTAGTAGAAATAAATGGTGGTCTTCTTGTCGGGGATGGCGGCGAAGCAAATTTCCCATTTGCCTTCGTCGGTGGTCACTTCGTCTACGAGTTGGCTATTCTTGTAATGGAAGACGTGACATCCCGGC
>JAQTWR010000033.1 GCA_028689195.1 Anaerolineales bacterium
GAAAACGTAGCGACCAGAGAGATTCCCCCCGAGTTTCCCAGCCCTCCGGTGATGTTCGTTATCTTGATGGGACTCTCCAATTTAGTTGACGCGATAACCCCGGGCGAAGAAACCAAATTGGCGCACAGCCTGTCGGTTATGTTTTCGCAAATCAACGCCATCGTGGAATCGCACGGGGGGCTGCTGAAAAAAATTACGCATCACATATCGGGGTCCGACGTCATCGTCTGCTTTGGAGTTCCCGCGTCATACACCGACAATTCGATCAGGTCGGCAAAAACGGCTTTGAAGATCAAAAACTATCTCGTAGATTACAAATTGCCAAAACTGGCGGGCGTAACCACTTCGCGGATCGCCTGTCAAATCGGCATTACGGCTGGACTGGTCTTTGTCGCCGAAATTGGAGACCGCCGGGGACGAAGGGAATTCAACTTCCTCAGCGATACGGTAAACACCGCCGCAAGACTCATGGACAAAGCGGGCGCCAATCAAATTCTAATAAGCCAAAACGTATACGAATCCATCTCCCCGGAATTCGACTGCGGCTTTATCGGGAACATCCCCCTCAAAGGGAAAAAATTACCGACCCCCATATATGAAATACTGGGGCGGAAATCTTAACCCGCGAAATCTTCGCGCGGGCAAAACCTGATATTATGAGGGCGAAACAAAACAATCAAATTCATCAAAACGGGCTTGGGTTATACTTTAGGCGTCGTCTACGGTTTTTTTATAGCGAGGTAAACCATGATACAAAACGACGAACTTTCGAAAAAGTGGAGGATACTCATCGCCGATGACGTTCACGAAACGCGGCGCAGCACCCGCCTGATGCTTTCCACGCTGGATAATGTCGAAGTGGTCGCCATCGCGTCCAATGGGGTGGAAGCCGTAGAAATGGCAAAGGAACACCGCCCGGATATAGTCGTCATGGATATTAACATGCCCGAAATGGACGGGCTGACCGCGTATAAACTTATTTCAAAAATGTACCCCGATACCGCCTGCATCGTCATATCCGCAGAAAGCGATTTGCGGACGCTCAACGCCGCGGAATCTTTGGGCGTGCAGGCGTATTTGACCAAACCGTTTATCATCGAAGAACTGGAAACCGCCGTGAAATATGTCGCGGCGGGCTTGGACGAACTCCGCGCAAAGAATCCCCAACTTGACCTTGAACGACTCGCCGTCGAATATTCAAAAGCGCGGCGCGCAGACGAACAATCGGCGCGGGTCTTCGAGCGTTTGGCGCAAAATCCGCAGTGTAATATCCGCTGGCTGAAAACGCTGGCGATGATTTACATCCTCCGTCAGGAGTGGGGTAAACTTAAATCTCTCGCAGAAAGACTCGAACGCGGGAACGGATAATCGCATCGCTTATATGTCGCCCTGAGCGATAGCGAAGGGTCTCTACATAAATTTTGGAGATTCTTCGCTACGCTCAGAATGACATTTCATAAGGCGATGTAACCAACCTCAAAAAATTTGGAGCATAAATGAAGATAGCCATCATTGGAGCTGGATATGGCGGCATGGTTGCCGCTTATGATTTAAGAAAAGCGGGGCACGACATAACCATTTTCGAATCCGCAGATTATGTCGGCGGACTGGCAAGCGGATTCAAAGAACCGCATTGGAATTGGTCGGTCGAGAAGTTTTATCATCACTGGTTTCAAAGCGATTCGGAAATGCTGGGTCTCATCCGCGAATTGGGCTTGGAAGACAAAGTGCGTTTCCCGCGTCCGCTGACCGTGATGCTGCATAAAAATAAATGGTATCCCTTTGATTCGATTCTTAACGCGCTGAAATTCCCCGGGCTTGGTTTTGGACTCAACAAAATACGATTCGGCTTCGTCGGGTTATATCTTCGCCTTACAAAAAACTGGCGCGCGCTAGAGCAAGTCACCGCCGATGCGTGGATGTTAAAATACGCGGGCAAACAAGTCTACGAGCAGATGTGGAAGCCGCTGCTGATCGGCAAGTTTGGTCCCTTTTACAAAGACGTCAACATGGCGTGGATGTGGGCACGGATTCACGCGCGCACCACGCGGCTGGGAACTTTCGAGGGCGGATTCCAAAACTTCGCGGATTTGTTCGCGGAAAAACTGCGGGAATTGGGAGTTGCGATTCGGTTAAGCGCGGGCGTAAAATCTATAAAAAAAGATGCGGGCGGTTTAAGCGTGGACGGCGAAGCGTTTGACAAAGTGTTGGTCACGTCGTCGCCGAACCTGATGGCGCAGTTATGTCCGGAACTCCCCGAAGATTATTTGAAAGGTTTGCTCAATCTCAAATCTATGGGCGCGGTGGTGATGACGCTGGCGCTAAAACAGGAATTATCAAAGCAAAGTTATTACTGGTTCAACGTGCCGAAGGACGAGGGCTATCCGTTTTTGGCGTTGGTGGAGCACACAAATTTTGTATCCAAAGAAAATTTCGGCGGCGACCATATTATCTACGCGGGCGATTATCTGGAATTAGGTCACGAATATTTTTCGATGAGCGACGATCAATTGCTGGAAAGATTTATCCCCGCGTTTCAAAAATTCAACCCCGAATTCTCGCGCGATTGGGTCAAGAAGATTTGGGTCTTCAAAACCAATTACGCGCAGCCTGTGCCGTTGGTAAACCATTCAAAAAATATTCCCAAAATTCAAACGCCCATTGACGGCTTGTACTTCGCTTCGATGAGTCAGGTTTATCCCTGGGATCGCGGCACGAACTTCGCGGTGGAAATCGGCAGGCGCGCCGCAAAGATGATGAAATAATTTACCGAAATCGTAACGCGACATTTATGTCGCGCTAAAGTTGGACACAATTCAAATGAATGAAACTTTTATCAAACCCCGCTATGACTCAGGCGGATTTGCTGGAATCCCAAATCGAATTAAAGAAGCCTTCGCCTCCAAAAAATATGACGCGGTTGTCATGTTTTTTGTGGACGCATTCGGCTGGCGTTTCTACGAGCGTTTTCAAGACGCGGCATTCATCAAGCGCATTGCCAAACACGGGAAAATCGAAAAACTGACTTCGCAATTTCCATCCACGACCGCCGCGCATGTGACCACCATGCACACGGGGCTGCCCGTCGGCGAGAGCGGCGTACACGAATGGTATCACTACGAACCGAGCGTGGATCGAATCGTCGCGCCGCTGTTATTCTCTTTTGCAGGCACAAGCGAACGCGACACGTTAAACAAAGTCAAAGCCAAGCCCGAGGATTTATATCCGCAGGGAATTTTCTATCCCGAATTAAAGAAGATGGGCGTGGACGCGTTTAATTTTGGGCTGCGCGATTACACGCCCTCCACATTCTCAAAAGTGGCGATGAAAGACGCGGAGTTGCGGTCTTTCAAAACTTTGTCCGAGGCGCTGGTGAACATGGGCGCGCTTTTGAAAGAACAGAAAAAACCCACATACATTCAACTTTATTTTGACAAGATCGATTCGCTCGCGCATGAATACGGTCCTGCCGCGCCGCAAACCGAAGCGGAGATCGAAACCTTTTTGCTCATCATGGAATATTATTTTGAGCGCGTCTTCAAAGGCAAAAAGAAAATCCTGTTTATGATGACAGCCGACCACGGCATGTGCGAAGTCTCTCCGCAGGCTACGACTTATTTGAATATTGATCCTGAATTCAAGGGGTTCGAGCGTTTCGTCAGGAAAAATCGCAAAGGCAATCTGCTTATTCCTGCGGGATCGGCGCGCGATATGTTCCTGTATATCAAAGACGATATGCTCGACGAGGCGCAAGCCTTCCTCGCAAAAAGACTCGAAGGCAAAGCGGACGTGGTCAAAACGGAAGCGTTGATCAACAAAGGTTATTTTGGCGAAAAAATTTCAGCGCGGTTTCGAGAGCGGGTTGCGAACCTTGTGGTGTTGTCGTATCGTCATCGCGCCGTGTGGTGGTACGAGAAAGACAAATACGAGATGAAGTATTTCGGTCATCACGGCGGTTTGACTCCGCAAGAGATGGAAATTCCGCTGTATTTGTATGAGATATAAAAAGTGTCCTCCAATCTTCGCAAATTTGCGTTAATCTTTTTCATTCGCGCGGATTAGCGGAAAAAATTTTTCAGGAAAACGCCATGACTGAATCCAACCTCAAACCCATTTACCGCATCGCAGATTTGCATGAGTCAGATCGTCCGCGCGAACGGCTGCTGAATTTGGGCGCGCAGGCATTGACCAACGCCGAGCTGATCGCCATTCTGCTGCGCGTGGGCGTGAAGGGAGAAAACGCGGTGGAAGTGGGTCAGCGTTTGCTGCAAAAATTCGGCGGCATCGGCGGGTTGCATCGCGCTTCGATGAGCGAACTCGTCGCGCAGCACGCCATCGGCGAAGCGAAAGCCGCGCAGATCAAAGCCGCGATTGAATTGGGCAGAAGGCTCACGCTTGAGTCGCCCGCCGAACGTCCGTCTATCAACTCTCCCGCCGACGGCGCGGCGCTGCTGCAATATGAAATGTCTGCGCTGGAGCAGGAACATTTGCGCGTGATTTTATTGGATAGAAGAAATCGCGTTTTGGAAACAGTGGAAGTTTATAAAGGCTCGGTGAATTCATCGCAAGTGCGCGTCGGGGAATTATTCAAAGACGCGATTCGCGTGAACGCATCGGGGATTATCGTGGCGCACAACCACCCCAGCGGCGATCCAACTCCCAGCCCCGATGACGTTGCCGTCACGCGCGCAATCGTTCAGGCGGGCAAATTATTGGATATTGACGTACTCGATCATTTGGTCATCGGTCAGGGCAAATGGGTTTCGCTCAAAGAACGCGGACTTGGATTTTCCTAACGCTTCACGCCAAAACTCGAAAACTCCCCCGTAAAATTTTCATACTCAATTCTTGATTCGTCCACGCGAGACATGCGCGGACCTTGTTTGACCATCTCGATAAATTGATCAACTTGCGCCGCAGTCCCTTCCGCGACGGATTCAACCGTATCGTAGCCTACATTCCGCACCCAACCCGTCGCGCCGATTCGCGCCGCGTAGAATTCCACATGCGCGCGGAATCCCACGCCTTGCACGCGCCCCTTAACCCAAATATGAACTCGCCGCATTTTATTTGGATTCGCCATGTTTTCTCCTTTTACGCAGGAAGTCAATCGCGCCCCATATCGGCACGACCAGAGCCAGCGCCATAATCAACAAAAAGGGAGCGAGGTTGCGCAGCGCCACGCCCGCCGCGTTTTGTCCCAGTACGTCTTCGCGCCAGCGCCGATCTAATTGCGAGAGCGGCGCGCCCAGCGCCTTCGTCGCGCCCAGCTCGCAGCTCAACCCGTCGCTGTACGCGCCCATCAAACGCGAAAGCCCCGAAACGCCGTTCGTCTGGCGGATGTAAGTCACAAAAGATTGGGATTGGGCATACGCCAGATACGCGCCGCCAGAATCGACGGGGAAAGCCTCGCACAATTCCGCAAACGGAATCAACGAATTGTTCTCGCTGGAAAGTTCCAGCGCGTGTTTGTAATCGGGGTTCGCGTAACTCTCCATCATCGAAGCCACGCCCTCCACCAACCACGCGGGCTGGCGCGCATAATTTTCGCCGAGCGCGCGGTACAACATCACATGCGCCAATTCGTGCGGTATCTTTGTTTGCATATCGACGGCTTGATTCGAATTGGGCGCAATCGCCGCCAGCGCCACCCCAATCTGCGGCGCGGCATGTCCGCCAACCCACTCTTGACCTCCGAGAGAGAGCGTATCCTGCAAATCGGTGGCGGTGGAATAGATATAAATATGAATTGGCTCGGACGATGAAACGCTGATAAATTCGCGCATGGCGGAAATTCCCGCCGTCGCAGAATCCAGAGCCGCCGCGCCAAAAGAATCATCGCCCGCGTACCAATGCACGGTTACGCCTGCGCGCGTCATTTCGCGCCACGGAAAACGATTGTCGTTATAAGCAAAAACGTACGGGGAACTGGTATAGGTTACATCGTCCGCGAGCGTGGCTTGAAACCAAAACACAACTTCGCCAAACGGCGGAATGGTGCGCGACGCGACGTCATAAACGAAACTCACCGACCCGTCTTCGGCGGCTTGCAAACTTTCGACATGAGTCGTCCCCTCGTTAACTCCGCGAAACAGCAGCGAAATTTGTTTGATGGGAATGGCGGATTTGATCTGCGCGCGGAACGTGATCGTCTGCCCGAAGTTAATCTCCGCCCCCGCGTTTTCCACCGCGATTCCTTCCTGACCTTGAACGGGATGCGCGGACAGCGAAACGAATCCAACCGCGAGTAGGAGCGCGAGCGCCTGGGTAATAAATTTGCGCGACATAATTTACCTCGCTAAATAAACAAGCAACGGCGTCAACGTCAACGGGCTTAACGCCGTGCCAAGAAAAACGATTGCGGTAACGAGCTGCGGTTCGAGTTTGTATTCCGTTGCGACAACGGTGGTCGCCACCGCCGCAGGCATAGCGGACTCTAACACGTTTCCATGCCGCGTCGAGCCGCTCAACCCAAACAAACTCGAAAACGCCAGCCCTACAAGAGGGGCAATCAACAATTTGGTTAATACGCCCAACCCCAATGCGCGGAAGTTGTGCGACCATTGGATGCGGGTCAACTCTACGCCAAGCAAAATCAACATGACGGGAATCGCGCCGTTCGCGGCGATTTCGATAGTGCGCGCAAGAGGCAAAGGCAAATCAATGCCCAGCCCCTTGACGATCAGCGCAAGCGTCACGCCATACATGCTGGGCAATTTGAAAATACCCGCAACCGCCGATTTCAGGTCGGTATGACCCAGAGAAGCGATGACCACGCCGACGGTATTGAACAGAATTGTCGTGGTTACATAGAACAAAGAAGCCGCCGCAAGCGCCTCGTTCCCAAACGCGAATTTGACCAGCGGCAAGCCGTAGTTTCCCGTATTGCCAAACGCAACTGTGAGAATGACGGCAAGCAGGTACGGCTTTTCCAACCGAAATAATTTTCCAAGCAGAAAAGCCAGCGTTCCCATCGTCGCGATCACAGAGGCGGCGAAACTGACCGTTGTTAAAGCTTGCCGCAAATTCAAAGAACTTTTTATCATCAAATCAAACACGAGCAGGGGACTGAACACATAAAAGACCACGCGCCCCAAAGAACGCGAATCAATGGCGAGAAGTTTTCCTAACAAAAAACCCGCTCCGCTTACCAAGAGGATTGGGAGGAGATTGTTCGTAAAAGTGGCGAAAAGTTCGTTGAATACCATGCTGTTGCGGATTTACGGGACGGGCGTCGGCGTCATTACGGCGGCTGGCGTAACGGGCGCAAAGGAGCAAATATTACGCACGACAACCACATCCGCGGCGATATTGGGGTCGTTGTCAAACTCAGAGGCGGCGATTTCATCGGCGACGGAGAGCGCTTCTGCGCAGTAATTTTTCTTGGGCGTGCTCAACGCGGCTAATTCTGATGCGTAAATATCGTAGTAATAGATCGTGCTGGCTGAAAGCGCAAGTCCCGCCACCGCTGCGGGGACTTCGTTCTTATTGCAGCCGCCGCGCCCGTCGCAGGATTCCTCGGCGGTGCATCCGCGCACGGCGCACTTGAGCGCGAGAATGCCCGTTTCATAATTGCGATTCTTGTGATACAGCACGCCCAACTCGCCGTAAAAAACGGGATTGCCCGGCTGGAATTCAATCGTCTTTTGCACGTTGCGGATGGCGATGAAAAATTGTCCCATTTGCGAGTAGGTCTTCGCAATCGAGAGATACGGCACGGGGTCCTGCACGCCCAGTTGTTTATTAATCGTCGCGGCTTTATCGAAGTAATCCAATGACTTTAAGTAAAGTTGTTTCGGAACTTCGTCGTTGGGGTCGTTGAACGCAAACGCCAGGCGGCGATAGTTCGCGCCCGCGCGCAGATAGAGGAAGGTCAAATTTGGCGTGATGGAAATTGCGCGGTCATAGGCTTCAATCGCGCCTGTGTAATCCGCCTGAGATTCAAGCACGTACGCGTGAACGCGATGCACGTCCATCAAAGTCGAATCGCGCTGCAAAGCCTGGTCAATATTCTGCTGGGCTTGAGACCATTTTTGGCGGTCTACGAGAACTTCCGCGTAGAAGGCGAGCGCGAGCGTATTTGTGTTGTCCAACTGCAAAGCGCGGACGGCTTCCTGCTCCGCTTCGGTGAGAAGTTTTTGCGCCTCGCGGTCGTCTATCAAGTTTGGATTCGCGTTCCAATCCAGCACAAAAGCGCGGACTCCGTGCGCCTCGCTGCTATCGGGCGCGAGCGCAACCGCCTTGTTGATCGAGTCCAGCGCTTCTTTCAAGCGCTGCTTGATCTTCGCGTCGCTGACCAGCATGGCGGAAGAATATGTTTGAATACGCGCGAACTGCGCGAGAACCTGCGCGTTGTTTGGGTCTAATTCCGCAGCACGGCGATACGCCGAAATCGCGCCGATGGAATTTTCCGCGTCTTCCAATTTTCCCGCGATGAAAAGCGCGTCGCCTTCGAGCGCGTAAGAAGTCGCCAGCCGCGTGGGGGTGGGCGTGGGCAGGAACAACGGTTTCACGTCGCCGCTTAGTAACGAGCGAATCAACCATATCCCGCCGAGAATCAAAACGACCAGCAGGAACATGCGGTAGGTATTCGGTTCGCTGCGACGGCGAAAAAGTCCGCGTCTTTGGTAAATGTTCATGGGGTTGCCGTAGGCGTAGCCGTAGCGTCAGCCGTCGGGAGCGGTTCGGGGGGCTGCGCCAAATTCTGCTGACAGCGATTGACGATTTCGTTTGCGTTTTCGACCGCGAGCGTATCCGCCGGGACGCGCTCCAGCAGCGCGCGCGCAATTTGCAGCGCTTCGCCGCATTGATTCAATCGCGCGAGGGCGAGTCCGTAAGTGAAGTAATACTCCGCCACGCGCGCGTCAGGCGTGAGCGGGATGGATTCCACCTGCTCGCCCGTGTCGGTCATGCCGCCGTTGACGACGTAGCCAAGTTCCCTGACGGCTTCGCGCCAATAGAGGTTTCGATAATACATCACGCCGAGATTGCCGCGCAAACTCGTATCCGACGGATTGTCGGTCACGGCGGTTTCGGCGTACTGCATGGCTTGAGCGTATTCGCCAATAGTGGCGTAAGTGCGCGACATATACAAATCGGGCGTGGGGTCTTCGGGATTGAGCGCGTTGGCGCGCGTAAATTCTTCGACGGCTTTGTCGTAAATTTCGAGCCTGCGATAGTTGCGCCCCATCGCCAGATGCAAATCCGCGAGGTTGGCGTTGATTTTGATGGCTTCTTCATATTCGCGGATGGCTTCTTCGTAGTTGCCTGTGGCTTCGAGGAGATACCCGCGCGCGCGTCGGGTTTCCAACGCGTCGGGCGCGAGCGCGACGGCGACTTTCGATTCTTCGATGGCTTTTTCGATTCCGCCAAATAACCCCGCGCCGCTGTAGGATGAATCCACGAGAATTTCGACGTAATAGGCGTGCGCCAGCGCGTTATTGGGGTCCAATTCAAGCGCGCGTTTGACGCTGCTTTCGGCGTTGAGATAATCGCCTTGAAAATCCAGCGCCCATCCGCGCACGGCATGAGCCATGGAATTATTCGGGTTGAGCAGCAAAGCGTCTTCGGCGCTGATTTGCGCGTCTTTATATTTTCCCGCGAAGACTTGTATGCGCGCGAGCGTCACATATACCGACGGGTCGTCGGGGCGCGACGCGATGGCTTTCTGGTAAGACTCGATTGCCTGCGAGAGTTTGCCCAACTTGAAAGATTCTTCCGCTTCTGTGAGATACGATTCGGGAGCCAGCGTGGGCGTGGGCGTGTTTTCAAACGGCGAAGGCTGCGTAGCGATGATGAAACGATCCACCCACGCGCCGCCGATAATCAGCAGGCTTAACAAAACGATGAGAAACCAGTTCGGTCTCGCGCGCCTGCGGTTCATACTCCATTTACTTCCTCTTAGATACATGAGTTCATATTACCATTCGCCGCAAAGCGAAGTCAAGCGGGCGAAATGGGTTCTCACTTGCTTTTAACGCGAATCCCCCCGCAATTACGGGGGGATTTTTTATAGCGTCCAAAGTCTTTAGACTTTGACGTTTCCGCCTTATTCTTCCGTCTGTTTGATGCGCGAACCGCAAACGCGGCAGAAACGGTCTCCGCCGCGCGCGCGCGTTCCGCATTGCGAGCAGTAGGTATCGCCGTCCCCTTCTTCGTTATCAGATTTACGCGAACGGCGGCGCGATTTCTTCACGCTCGTTTTGCCCGCCTGCAAATAGTAGACGACCCCGCCGACGATCAACAGCAGCCCGACTCCGCCAATGACATAAGGCAGCGAGTTGCTGAACGAAATCTTGCCTTTTGTATTATCGTCCAGCGGCGCGGCGGGCTGCACGGCTTGCGAAGACGAGACCAAAGCGTCGGAGGTTTTCTTATATTCAAACTTCAAAGCGAATTGTTCGTTGGCGGCAAGTTTGACGGGACTGCCGCTATAGTATTTAAGCCCGTCTTTCTGCGAGGCAATGCCCAGTTTCGGAGTCGTGGTCAGCGCGGTGGTATCCATCGGTTCCAACACGCTGATATTAAACGCCGCGACCGCAAATTGGTTATCCCACAAATAAGAGAAACTGCGCTGCTCGCCATTGAACGCGATGGGTTGATAATATTCAAAATGTCCCTGGGCTGAATCAAGCGACATCGTGAAGATCTGCCAATCTCCCGCCACGATGGGATCGTTAACCACCGCGTTGAGCAAACTCCCGTCCGCCGCGTATGTCGCAACCGCGATCAAATTCGCGTCCTTTGGGATACGAAACGTCGCGTCTGCGGGCAATTGCGTTTCCTTCGGAATCGAATAATCAACAATCACCAACATACTGGGCTGGTCGTACTCGGGCCACAACTGCACGCTGACTTCCGCTAAAGTTAGATCGGTTTGCGCCAACGCCAAAGACGGGAACGTCAACAGCGCCGCCATTATTAAAATCAAAAACCATTTACGCATGGCTTCCTCCAAATGAAAAATTTCGCTTATCTTACCATGCGCCAAATAGGACGAGTAGTGCAGTAGGTCACGCTTGCTTCGTGACGGCTGCGCGCACCAACTTCCAACATGCGCGATTGTAGGGCGTGTCAATGCCGTGCCTCTCGCCGCGCAGGGTCACCGCGCCGCAGATTGCGTCAATTTCGGTGGGCGCGCCGCGGCGTACATCCTGAAACATCGAAGAATGATTCGACGCGGTCTTGCGCGCCACATCCTCCGCCGCGCTGACGGGATTGCTGAACGGAAGATTCACGCGCTCTGCCGCCGCCACTTGCGCGGTTTCGCGCGCCAGCGAAGCCATCATCCGCCGCGTAACAGGACGCGCCAACAACTCTCCGTTCGAGATTCGCAGCAGCGCGGTCAGCGGATTGATTGCCGCGTTGACGACCAACTTGCCCCAAATAAGCGACTGCGCGTCAGTCACCACCTGCAAATCAAAACGCGACAAACGCAGCGCGGATTCGAGCGGACCGAGAAATGGATTCTGCTCGATGGATACGACCCCTTCGCCGCCGGCGCGCGCCACTCCTGCAGCGACCAAAGTGGCGCCTGTGGTCGTCACGCCCAACGCCACGCGCTCCGCGCCAAGTTCGCGCGCAAGGATTTCGCGGTTGCCAATTCCATTTTGGAGCGTAACCGCAAGCCCGTCGTTCGCCAGCGCGGTTTTGAGCTGCCCCGCCGCGCGCTCCGTCTGCCATGATTTGACCAACACCAGCGCAGCCTTCGCGCCGCCGACTTCGTTGGGATCATCCGTCACGCGCACGCGATACGCGCGCTCGATTCCGTTTGCGTCTACAAGGCGCGCGCCATGATCTTGAAGCGCCTGCAATCCTTTTTTCCATGTGCCCAACATCGAGACGGAATGTCCCGCTTCGCTTAATCGCGCCGCGAATAAAGTCGCCAACGCGCCCGTGCCAACCAGTAAGATGTCGCTCATAGTATCTCCATGTTATTGCGAGGAGCGAAGCGACAAAGCAATCTTCATGCCAACTCGGAGATTGCTTCGGGCTAACGCCCTCGCAATGACATCAATTATTTTACAAACTCATTCCATTCATCATCGCTCATCTCGACGGTATGTTCAACGGCGGGGAATTTTTTTGTTTCCACGTCGTCAATGTATTCCGCGAACGCCTTGTTCATCTCCGCGTGGAAGTTTGCATACTGCTTGACAAATTTCGGCGTGAAGCGGTCGAACAAACCGAGCAGGTCGTTCGTGACCAGCACCTGACCGTCGCAGCCCGCGCCCGCCCCGATTCCAATGGTAGGGATGGATATTTGTTTGGAGATAAATTCCGCGAGCCGCGCGGGGACAGATTCCAACACGAGACTGAACGCGCCCGCGTCTTCGAGAATTTTCGCGTCTTCGAGCAGACGTTTCGCGGCGGCGGCGGTTTTCCCCTGCGCGCGGAATCCGCCAAGTTGATGAACGGACTGCGGCGTGAGTCCGATGTGACCCATCACGGGAATCCCCGCGCTGATGATCGCGCGAACCGCGTCGGCGCGCTCGCGTCCGCCTTCGAGTTTGACCGCGTCCATGCCGCCTTGCTGTAAAAATCTGCCCGCGTTTCTCACCGCTTCTTCGGTTGAAATTTGATAGGACATGAACGGCATATCGCCCACCAGCAGCGCCGATTTTGCGCCGCGAGAAACCGCGCGCGCGTGATGGAGCATTTCGTCCATTGTGACGGGCAGCGTGTTTTCGTAGCCCAAAGCCACCATCGCCAGCGAGTCGCCGACGAGGATGGAATCAATACCCGCCCTATCCATCGCCATCGCGGTGGGATAGTCGTAGGCGGTGAGCATGGCGATCGCTTCGCCGCGTTCCTTCTTTTGGCGGAACGCAAGCGTGGTCACCTTTTTGCGTTGTGACGTACTTGTAGAAATTGTCGTAGTAGACATGGTACCCTCCGATAAAGGTAGAGTCCGACTTGTCCCGCACATTTCCTTCATCTCTTATTGAGATGTGCGGGAGTTGCGCGCCGAGC
>JAQTWR010000371.1 GCA_028689195.1 Anaerolineales bacterium
CGCCCGCGCCCAATGTACAATCTATATACCGCCCGCCGCGTTTGGGTTGCAGTGCGTGTATAATCTCTTTATAAAGTACGGGTTTATGAGGTGTCACGTGTTTAAGTGTCAGGTATCAGGTGATTAAGTATCAGGGATGTTTTTACTTGACGCCTGAAACGGGAACACTTGACACTTGCTTTGAAAGATCGAGGGTTGAGAAGCGCGCGTTATTGGCTTCGACGTCTTGCAGTTTAGCCATCTGCTCGTTCCACTCGGCGGGCTTCCATACTTCAAAATACTCGCCCTGCCCCGCTACAATCGCTTCGCCTTCGATTTGCATGAAGGTTCGCAAGTTCTGCGGCACAAGGATGCGCCCGACTTTATCCACTTCGACGGGATAAGCGTTGGAAAGAATCAAGCGGCGCAGCAAACGCGCGGTGGGGTCGGCAAGGTTCATCGCTTCGATGCGGTCATAGACCTGTTTGAAATACGCTTCGGTCATCACCATCAGGCATTTGTCGAAACCCTGTGTGATGAACGCGCCGCCTTCCAACAAACCGCGAAAAGACGCTGGAATCATCAAGCGTCCTTTATCATCGAGGTTGTGTTGGAATTGACCTAGAAACATTTGTTCTATTTGTCCTTTAATACAATCAGACGCCGACTAATCGGCGCCTGCCTACCACTTTCTACCACTTCTTACCACATTATACTGCTTTGCGGACAAAAATCAAGTGGCGAACATGGTAAATTCATACTATTTAAAAAAATGCGTCGCGCCTCCATTTTGAAAATATCTGACCGCCGCAATTCTTCTGGTTTGCAGATTAATCCCCATGAGATAGCGCGACGCATTACATTGACGAGGATATCAATGCAACATACTTTTACGCTGCTCGAAGCCAAAAACTGGCGCGATTATGAATTGCTCGATTCAGGCGATGGATTAAAACTGGAACGATTCGGAAAATATATTTTTGCGCGCCCCGAATCCCAGGCGATGTGGAGCCGCGCTTTATCTCGACGCGAATGGGATTCTGCGGACGCGGTTTTTCAGCCCACCGCCGAAGAAAGCGGCGGACATTGGGTCGAGAAAAAGAAGTTGCCTGAGAGTTGGGAGATGAAATACTCCCTCACCCCCAGCCCCTCCCCCAAAGAGAGAGGGGAATTTGACGCCCTTCCCCCGATGAGGGAACTCGCCTTCTCAGTAATGACCACGCCCGGCCGGCATCTCGGCGTGTTCCCCGAAGTCGCGGCGCATTGGGATTTTATAGTCGAGATGATTCAAAAAGCAAAGCGACCCATCAAAGTTCTCAACCTGTTTGGGTATACAGGACTTGCCTCGCTCGCGGCGGCGGCGGCGGGCGCGCAGGTGACTCATGTAGACGCGTCGAAAAAGTCTGTGACTTGGGCGCGTGAAAATCAAGCGCTATCGGGATTAGGCGACAAGCCCATCCGCTGGATCGTGGAGGATGCGGTCAAGTACATGCAGCGCGAAGAAAAGCGCGGCGTGAAGTATGACGGCATCATTCTCGATCCGCCAAAGTTTGGTCGCGGACCGAAGGGCGAAGTATGGGAAGTGTATAAGTCGCTGCCGAATCTGTTTGAAATCTGCCGCGCATGTTTGAGCGACAACCCGTTGTTTGTAATTCCCACTTTATACGCGGTACGCGCCTCTGCAATTCACGTGGCGCAGGCTCTGGATGAGATGATGAAAAAATATAAAGGGGAAGTTGACTGCGGCGAGCTGGTCACACGCGAAAAAAGCGCGAACCGCCTGCTCTCTCAGGCGGTGTATGCCAGGTGGTATTCAAAGTAAAGACAATCCGAGTTCGTGATGAACTCGGATTGTTTATAAACCTTATCCGCTGGCGCTGCTTGAACTACTGCTCCACCCGTCGCCGCTCTTGCTGGTGCTGCTGCTGATAGCGGGCGAAGTCAACTTCTTCAACAGGTCATACCAGAAGGATGATCCTTGCGAAACCGCCATGGCCGTAATGCTCAATCCGACCACTTTCAGGACTACGAACCAAATCCAATCCGAAGCAGGCGCTCCTTGCTCGGGGAATTGCTGGGTTTGCCACCAGCCGAGCTTAATCGAATACTTGCCAAGCTCATCAATGATATTGGACATATCCGCTCTTGCGCCTTCCTTTTGCACAATCGCCTGCGCTTGGGCGGCGGCGACAGCGCGCAATTCGGCGCTTGACCATAACGTCTGCGCGAGCTGAATGGTATCCGTGCCAAACAACAGCGTTACAAAAATGGAGAGGATGATAACAAAACTGCGGGCGCGGGCGCGGAAGGTCGCGGCGGCTTGCTCCAATATCCCGTTGAAATAAGTCGTCGCGCGCGAACGCAAATCTGCGATATTGGTCACGCCTTGATTGATCCAATCAATGAACGCCTGCTTGCCTTCAGAGTCGGGTAGTTTGTCAATCAACTCTGCGAGCTGCAATAATTCCATTTCCTTATTCGCGGTCAATCCGGCAATATCGAAAAATGAATCGACCAGAGTTGCGACGGGGATTTTCTCCAGTTTTTTCGGCTCGGTAGCCGAGGAAAACACGCTGAGCATGTTCTTGTAGCGGATGGGGCGCAGCGCTTGTATTTGAGGGAGGCTGACCAGATCGCCGAGTTTTTTATCTCCCACAAGGCGAAGCAAATACTGCTCCAGCGCTTTGCCGCGCGTTTCAAACGTTTCGTTGATCAACTGCGTAATCAATGAAATAATCGAACCCAGCAGATAATAAACAAACATTAGCCCCACTGCAACATCAAGCGCTTGTGAAAAGGACATAAGATTTTCTCCTTGTTATTGATGATGTAAGCGTTTCACGCCATGCTACCTTTTTCCAACTCTGCCAACCACTCGAGCGGTCTGCCCCAACGAGCGCGTTCTTTCACGCCAGCGGCATCCTTTTGAGGACGCTCCCAGCGCGGACCGGGCGGACCCGATTCCTCGCTCAACCAGCTCTTGACGCCCCACAATCCTTTATATTGTACCCAATCATGTTCAGAATTCAAGAGGACGCGCCGCCATTCTTTCATTTTGGGGCGCGTTACCTGACGGTTGGATACGCTCCGCTTTAAGTAACTGCTGGATTTCATCCACTTTTCTTTGGCGTGATCAATCGGCGAGCCGACGCGAAACCCGTCCCCCGTCGCAATTTCCAT
>JAQTWR010000372.1 GCA_028689195.1 Anaerolineales bacterium
GCGCCGCAAGAGATCGAAGGTCACGCGCGCGACCGGTACGTTTACGCGCCCGCAGCGGGAGTCTTCCGCACAAATCATCAAATCGGGGATAAGGTGCGCGGCGGGGAAGAAATCGCGCAGATTGATTCCGCGCCGCTGTTCGCGCCCATCTCAGGCGCGCTGCGCGGTTTGACCCGCGACGGCGTTCCCGTTTCGTATAAAACAAAAGTCATCGAAGTTGATCCGCGCGAAGCGGACGCGCAGGTTTCGGGCATAGCAGAACGCCCCGCGCGGATTGCGCAGGGCGTTTTAGAAGCGATAAAGCAGGGGAAGGGCGCGTTTATTTAACCTCGACCAATTCCACATCGAAGACGAGCGTCGCGTTGGGAGGAATGACGCCGCCCGCGCCGCGTTCGCCATAGGCGAGATTCGGCGGGATGATCAACTGCGCCTTGCCGCCGACCTTCATCAACGCGATGCCTTCGTCCCAGCCTTTGATGACGCGCCCCATGCCAAGCGGAAATGCAATCGGTTCTCCGCGCGCGATGGAACTGTCAAAAACTTTGCCGTCTTGAAATTTCCCCGTGTAATGCACGCTGACCGTTTTGCCCGCTTCGGCTTGCGCGCCCGCGCCCGCTTCGATTTCGATATATTCCAATCCGCTTTGCGTTTTCATAGATTCTCCTTAAAAGTAATTTAGGTGGGCAAATTGTACCCGCTTCTGCGGCGCAAAAAAAGGCGGACGTCTAACGACGCCCGCCTTGATACAAAAAACAGCGGCAGAGTAAAGTTATTGGGTTGACTGCGAAGCGGGAGCGGGTACGGGCTTTTTCTCCTGCGGGAAGTATTTGTCTATCGTCGCAGAGAGAATGCGATATACCAATAAAAAGATCAAACTTCCCGCAGAATACCAATAATAGTTTTGCGCCCAGCCCGCGCCCACATCGGTGCCGCTGAATATGCCGTGAAAAATTCCCAAAATATACATTCCAAAACTTCCATAATGAAGGAAGCGCCACGATTTCTGTCCAATTGCCGGGCGGATGTAGAAACTAAACGCGAGGATCGCCCACGTATAAAGCCCAACCTGACCGATGCCCACCCAAAACGGACGGTAGTCCACCGTGCTGAACGGAACAAGAAGTTGCAAGAGCGTGAAGTTAATGTAATGGTCGCCGAGGATCACAATGGCGTGAAAGACCGCGAACGTCAATCCCAGCAGGCTGACATATTCATGGATGGCAAAGGCGGCGGGCGCGCCGGGCCACAAACGCGCCATCTTGTTGGTGATGCCCAATCCCAGCGCCATAGACAGCCAAAGCAGACTTAAAGATACGAAAGCGGTCGCGCGGGAGAGATACCAATACGCTTTCGGCGCGTCGCCTCCCAAAGAAAACGACATGTTGGGCAGCCACAGCGGCAGGACCAAAACCGCCAACAACAAGCCAACCGTCATGGCGACCAGAAAAGATAAAAAGGTTTGAATATTGACGGATGATTCAAATTCGTTTTGGTTGGATGAATTGATAGACATAACTGCTCCTTACAAATAATTGCGAATACGCTGACTACACAAAATTTGACCGTTTTCTAAAATCACCAAAGCCGCAAGATCAGGATCGGATTCCAGCCATTCGAGTCCTGCCGCGCTGCCGCGAATAAGAACCGATTTCGCGGCGGCTTCCGCTTCAATCGCCGTCGGCGCCGTCACGGTAGCCGAGACCACATCCGATACGGCGGGCAAGCCTGTCTGCGGGTCAATGATGTGATGACGCAACTGGCTTCCCTGCATCCAACGGCGGCGGTCAGTGGCTGATGTGGCGACTCCGCCGCGTTGACGAAAATACATCATGCCGATATATCCGCTGCTGCGATCGAACGGCTTGAATACGCCGATCTCCCAGGGATTGCCGTCTAACAGCGCGCCGCTCATTGCAATATCGCCGCCGCAATTCATCAACGCCGAGCCGAGATGTTTCAAGCGCCCTACAACCTGCTCCGCCGCCCAACCTTTGGCAATGCCGCCGAAGTCGAGTCGAACGCCTTTTGGGAGGTAGATCGTGCGCGTATCTTCGTCCCATGAGACCGCGTCAAGCGAAGAGACGTTTCCAAACATAGAGTCGAGCGGGTCGAGCGTCTGCCCCGCGAGTTGGGAAAAATCGCGGTCGTAACCGACTTCGCGCATGGCGTCCGCTACCGTCGGGGTTACCAATCCGTTCGTGTTTTTTTCAGCGGCTAAAGCGGATTGGAAAACCTGCCAAAGCGTTTGCGAAACCGCAATGGGCTGCCCGCTTGCGCGATTCAACCGCGATAGTTCGCTGGTCAAGCGGAAACGGCTGAGTACCTGTTCCCACTCTTCAAACCAATTGGGAACGTCCGCCAATTCAACGGGAGGCTGTTCCGAGCCGTTATCCACGCAGACCAGCATATCGGTTCCCATAGCGCGGAATTGCAGGCGGTGTACCATTAAGAGCCGCCTGTTCCCCCGCCGCCGCCCCCACCACCGCCGCCGCCACCCCCACCGCCGCCACCGCCACCGCCGCTTTGGACAATGACGGTTTGCGGAGCGCTTCCGCCCAAAAGTATGGGACCTGTCGGCAACGCGGTTGGCTGTCCAATAACAGCCGACGGCGCGGTTTGTTGTTGAATGGCTTGCTGCTGGGCAGCCTGCGCTGCGGCTTGCTCTTGCGCGATTCGCTCCCGCTCGGCTTGGTCGCGCGCGGCTTGTTCTTGCGCGCGCTTCAGCGCCAATTCCCGGTCGGGTCCTGCAAACAGATTCCAGAAGACCAGAGTCAGCGCCATAGATGTTGCGGCGATCATCACCTGCACGTCGTTCCAGTTTTTAGGGGCTGGTTTATTTGCCATATTGTGTTGCTCCTCTTACAGATAACGCGCTAGTCAAATAGACGCCGCGCAAAATCTTTTGCTGCAAAAAAACGAGCCACGGATTTTTCTCTCAACGCTTCCGCGGCTCTAACTAAAAAATACGCTGCACACTCCAACGAGGCGCTATCTAATCGTCGCCGCCGCCATCGCCGCCGCCATCGCCACCGCCGCCGCGGCTTCCACCGCCGCCGCCATCGCCACCGCCGCCGCCATTACGTTTCGGACCTTGCACAACCGTAACCGGCAATTTCGCTATGGAAACAACCTGTCCCGTCAAACTAACGTATACGAGA
>JAQTWR010000373.1 GCA_028689195.1 Anaerolineales bacterium
TGAAACCCACCGACCTGATTTTAGTCGCTTTGATGAAAAACCCGCGCGATTTGGACCTTGCGCGGTTATTGGGCTGGTATCGGATTCCGCTTCGCACCGCGCCGAAAGTGGTGGCGGTAGATTATCTTGCATTTTATCAGCCCGCATCTTTTGGCGAGCGCGGCGGACAGATCGAATATGTGGCGCAGGTTACAGGACATGAACTGACCACGCGCGGCGAGTTGCTGCGCGACGAAAAAGATCATCCGCGCGCGAATGAAGAATATTATAAAATTCAGTTGGGGGCATTGGAGAAACTATCCCAGCCGATCACGACGGATAAATGGAAGCGCCTGACGTTCTTATATTCAACGGGCGAGTATTTGCTCAACGCAAAAAAATTAAACGATCTCGTTGTTGAAGGTGAGGAGAGAAATGTTCTATGGAAAAACCTGCGCGAGCGCGCGGAGAATGAACAACTGTATAAAGTGGATTTGCCTGAAGCGGAACTTCCGCCTGAAGTTTTGATGGCGTTGTTGGGAATCAAGGAAATGTAAAGTCAGAGAGTCTAAAGGTGCAGAAGTTTCAGAGGCGCAAAAGAACCAAGAGGCTTTGAACAGGAGGTAGAAATGGTTGAGAAAACAGATAGAACCGGAAAGGGATTTCGGAAATTAATTGTCTGGCAGAAAGCGCATCAGTTGGTTTTACTGGTTTATAAATTTACCGAGAAATTTCCAAAGCATGAAATGTTCGGGCTGACGAGTCAGATACGCCGCGCAATGGTTTCAGTTCCCGCGAACATCGCCGAAGGATATGCGGCAGGCGGAAAAGGACAATTTGGGCGCTACCTTGATATTGCGCAAGGTTCTCTTGCGGAAGTGGAATACTATTTAATCCTTGCGCTCGAATTAAACTACATCGCACAGGTTCAATACAACCAAGCCGAAACTCTTCGCGCTGAAACAGGTTATCTATTGCACCGCTTAATTGAATCTCTTGGACGCAAATAGCCTTTGATCTTTGGTTCTTTTGTACTTCTGGTTCTTTTGATACCTTTGGAGAAACATGAATACTCTTATAAAAAATGGCTTCCTTGTTACAGCATCGGATACGTTTCAAGCGGATATTTTGGTCGAAAACGAAACCATTTCCCAAATCGGCAAAGACCTCCAACACCCCAGCGCGGAAGTGATTGATGCGACGGGGAAACTCATCATGCCCGGCGGAATTGATCCGCATGTGCATCTCGATTTGCCGATGTTCGGCACGGTCTCATCGGACGATCATTACACAGGTCACAAAGCCGCCGCATTTGGCGGAACAACCACTGCGATGGATTTCGCGGTTCAGGAAGATAAAGGCTTTGAATACTCAGTAGATGTGTGGATGAAGATGGCGCAAAAATCCGCAATTGATTATTCCTTTCACATGAACTTGACTAGGTTTGACGACAATATCGCCAAAGACATTCCCAACTTGATGAAAATGGGAATCCAAACGATGAAAGTCTTCACCGCCTATAACGGCAAATTACGCCTTGACGACGGCGGTATTTTCAAAGCGCTGCGCATTGCCAAAGAGAACGGTATGTTGATGATGGTACACTGCGAAAATGGCGACGTGATCGAACCGCTGATTGCCGAAGCGCTCGCGGCGGGACATACAACTCCCGAATGGCACGCGCTCACTCGTCCCAAGTGGGGCGCGGTGGAAGCGACGCTTCGCATGGCGGCAATGGCAGAGCAGGCAGATTCGCCCGTATACATCGTCCACATGAATGTGGGCGGCGAAGTGGATATGCTCCAATACGCGCGCGAACGCGGAGTCAAAGTGATGGGGGAGACGTGTCCGCCATATTTATTCTTCACCATCGAAAATTTGCGTCAACCCGACGGCGCGAAATGGATTTGTTCGCCGCCGATGCGCTTCAAAGAAGATAATGAGCGGCTGTGGAAAGGCTTGCGCGACAACACGCTGCAAACCATAGGCACGGATCATTGTCCGTTTTTCTTCGACGGCACAAAGCCGATCATTTATGAAGGCAAAGAAATTAAGATTGCTGGCAAAGAATTGGGCAAGGATAATTTCACAAAAATCCCCAACGGTTTGCCGGGAATTCAAGATCGCCTGCCCATCATGTGGACGTATGGCGTGCGCGCGGGACGCATTACGCCAAATCAATTTGTCGCGTATAACTGCACAAATCCCGCCAAGATATTTGGCTTGTATCCGCGCAAAGGCGCGCTCATCCCCGGCGCCGACGCGGATATTGTGATATGGGACCCTGAGAAAAAAATCAAATACGGCGTGGCGCATTCCCATCAACGCACTGATTACAATCTATACGAAGGCTGGGAAATTATCGGCTACCCCGAAAAAGTTTTCCTGCGCGGAAAGATGATTGTGGATGGCGAAAAATGGCTTGGCAAATCGGGCGATGGAAAATTCTTGAAGCGCGGCGTAGGCGAGATTTTATAGTTGACGTATCTTTGCCTTCCGCGATAAACTAAAGCATCCTATGAATCTGCCAGATCAGAAGAGTCTGGCAGACCGCGAACTCGGAGTTCCCCCCATGATCTTCAAAAATCAAATACGCCCGCAAGACTTGAAGTCGCTTGCGGATGCGAGCTACCAGCCTTTCTGGCTGGATGATTCCGCGCGCCCCGAACCCGCTTCGGCGCTGACCGAAAATATCAAAGCCGACCTGACTATCATCGGCGCGGGCTTTACCGGCTTGTGGACGGCGCTCACGGCAAAGCAGGAAGACCCCGCCCGCGATGTCGTCGTCCTCGAAGCGGGCGAAACGGGCAGCGGCGCAAGCGGGCGCAACGGCGGATTTGTAGCGGCGTCGCTCACGCATTCTTTTCAAAACGGCAGAAACCGTTGGGAGAAAGACCTTGCAAAACTTGTCGGGTTGGGTCATAAAAATATTGACGGCATAGAAGCGACCATTAAACAATTCAATATTGACTGCGACTTTATCCGCGCGGGCGAGATAAACATCGCCAACGAACCTTATCAAGTGGACGAGCTGCGCGAAGAGGCGGAAGAATCCGCGCAGTATGGCGAGCATATCCAGTTTTTAGATCAGGATCAAATTCGCGCGCGGGTCAACTCTCCGACATATCTTGCCGCAATTTACGACCCGTCTGTTGCGATGGTTAACC
>JAQTWR010000034.1 GCA_028689195.1 Anaerolineales bacterium
ATTGCCTGTGCCGTCCACGGCAATAGCGCTCACACCACTATTAAGCGCGCCGCCGCCTGCGCCATTATTGCCCAGCGCCGACCAGATTCCCGTCAGGGTGTTCCATTTGGCGATGTAATCCGCTTCAGGAATGCCAGCCGCGTTGGTGAATACGCCGCCCACGTACAGGTCTGAGCCGATCATCACCAGCGCATTGACGTAGCCAGTGATTGCGCCGTCGCCCGCGCCGTTACTTCCCAACGCCGACCAGTTCCCCGTCAGGGAATCCCATCTGACGATACTATCGGCCTCGGGAATGTTCAAGCCATGATTCGACACATTATAGAAGTTCCCGCCCGCGTACACATCCGTGCCATTGACGAGGATGGCTTGCACCCGACTGCCCGTATACCCATTAACCAGCGCGCCGTTCGCAACCGTGCCAACCGACGACCAGTGAGTTCCGCTCCACTGCGCCAAATAGTCCGCTTGCAACTGGGGAGATGCGCCGTCATTGACATCATAAAAATATCCGCCAACGAACAGGTTACCGCCTTGCATGGCAAGCGCGGGCACATAGGGGCCGCTCTTGTTGGGAATGGCTCCGTCGCCTGCGCCATTATTGCCAAGCGCGTTCCAATTCGTGCCATCCCATTTGGCAAGGTAATCTGCCGCGCCTAGTCCAGCGGCGTTGGTGAAAGAGCCTGCCACATAAACGTTCGTACCATTGATGAGGATGCTGTACACCGTGTAATTTAGCGCCCCATTTGCGCCATTGCTTCCAAGCGCAGACCAATTTGTACCATCCCATTTGGCAACATAATCAGCAGTGGGCAGGGCAGCGCCGTTGTTATTGACATCATAAAAATTACCGCCCACGTACACATTCGCACCGCTGACCGCGATGGCATTGACATACCCGCTTGAGATGGAGCCATTGCCTGGCGCGCCGTTATTTCCCAGCGCAGACCAGTTCGCGCCGTCCCATTTGGCAATGCGATCCGCCGCCGGCAAGCCTGCGGCATCTGTAAAATAGCCGCCCACATAAACATCTGTGCCGCTTACGGCAATGGCGTTAACTCCGCCGCCCAACGCGCCCACGCCCGCGCCATTGTTGCCGAGCGCGCTCCAGTTCATGCCATCCCATTTGGCGATGTAATCCGCTTCGGGGATGACGACCCCGCTGTTGTTGACATTGGTAAACGCGCCGCCTGCGTATACGTTGCCGCTTCCATCCACGGCGATGGCGTACACATCGCCATTGAGCGACCCGCCGCCCGCGCCGTTGCTCCCCAGCCCCGACCAGGTGGAACCATTCCATTTGGCGATTTTTGCGGCGGTATAGTCATACACTGCACCGTTGGAAACATAGGTGAACCAACCACCCACGTACACATTTCCACTTCCATCCACGGCAACCGAATAGGCGCTATAGGGAATCGCGCCATTCCCCGCGCCGTTGCTCCCCAGCGCCGACCAGTTCGCGCCGTCCCATTTGGCAATGTAATCCGCCGCTGGAATATTACCCGCATCTGTAAAATTACCTGTCACATATACATTTGAGCCAAAAACGGCAATCCCTCTAACTTGATCCGTTATGGCTCCGCCGCCGTCGCCGAGCGCAGCCCAATCGCCGGGCGTGACGGCGGCGGCGGGCGCGAAGACAGGTCCGCGTTTTGAATCCACTTGAACGTTGTAGCCGCTCAAATCCAGCGCGCCGCTGAATCCTTTGTCAAGATTCAACGTGCCGTCCGCGTTCAACATCCCTGCGGGAGAAGCGCCTTTTGAAGACGCCGCGGATTCCGTCTGCGCCGCTACCCGCGTAGATGGCGCAAACTGGCTGAAAACAATTGCCATTAATATAAAAATAGAAAAGAATTTGTTTTTCATAATTTACTCCTTATTTATTCAGCGCGACCCAATCAATGAAATCCGCGTGAGCGTCGCGGATTAAATCGAGGAATGCGCCGTTATATCTGAACCAAGCGTTGTAATATGCGAGCAGGTCTTGGGTTTCGTTTTGTTTAAGGTCGGGCATTGCGGTCAATTTCAGACAGTAATCTGAAACCTGTTCGGCTTTTTCAAAAATAGAAAGAGTCGCGTCGTCCAGCGGAAGCGCGCCCTGCACCGCCGCCTGCGTCATTTCACGCGTCAAGACCGTCGTAGACGCGCCGCCCGCGCGCCGCTCAGTTTTAGAAAGGGGCGCAGTCACATAACTTCCGTCTATAAGAAGGGTGGGGTTTCTTCCATACGCGAAAGCGTAGCGAACCCAAACGGTTTCGGATGTTGGGGGCCAGGTCGCGGGGAAAAGCGGGGATTCAGTTTGAGTCCACGTCGTCAAGTCGGGCGAAGTCGAAGCGGTTGGGCGCGTGGGTTCAGTTCCGCACGCCGCGAGCAAGAACGCCAGCAAGGCGCCGATGATGAGCGGTTTCCAAAACATCAACGATTTGCGTCCCGTCATTTTGCCTGCTCCAATAATTCCACAGACAGGATGGAGGCTTCAACTCCCCTGAGATTGGGCTCGGCGTAGTAGACAGCGTAGACGTCGCCCTGCATCATCATGCCCGCCAATTGCCAGTTGACGTCGAAGGCGCGCCTCCCGACGCGCAATTGGTACGCGTTTTTTTGGTGGGTGAGGTTGGAACTTGAGTCGTACTCGTCGCGAATCACCTTGATGATATTGACGGGACCTTCCGTTTTTTTGAGTTTGAACTCGGTTTTCGTAACAGCGCGGCGGATGCTGAAAAAGCCAATCGAACCCCACACCAGGGGCCAAAGAATCCCAAACGCGCAAATCATCGCAATCGTCCCGCCGCGGTCGTCTTGAAAATTGGTCAATGTTGTGGCGACTGCAACTCTCACCCCAACCAAAGCCATAATCGCCAAAAATACTCCCAGAACGGCAAACCAACCTCTCTGGCTTCGCTCGTTTCTTTTGAGACGTAGTTTTTGCTTTTCCGAAATCAGTCCATTGCGGTTGGCGTTCAATTCAGATTGATCGAAATCAAAAAGTTGCGTTAGCGTTTCGCTGTTCATACTGGTTTCCGATTGGCAGGTTGGGTAATTTTTTTCAGGACTTTGCCAAGGGCAATTCCCATCACATTCAACATAGTTAAAATGAGCGCGCCGATTACGAGCAAAGGCAGGAAGAGGTATGGAAAGTAGACAGTGACGCCCTTCCACAACATTTTTGAATCTTTCGGCAAGGTGGGAGTTTCGTTGCCTTGCGCGTCCGCGCAGTAGGCGGATAGCGTTTTTTCACCCGGCTTGTTCCAAGTGGCTTGATACCACTCGGTTACAAGGCGGGTATCAGGCGGGCAAACGAAGGACTCTGCCAGTTTCGGCGAGTGCAGCGGCGCGGTGAGCGCGGCAAGGCAAGCCAGCGGCGCGGCAACAAGAACGGCGAGAGTCAAAAGCAAAACGGTCTGGACGGAGCAACCGAGCGCCTTTTTCATTAGGTTATTTTCCGATCTTCTTTGCAATCTCCATCACATGCCGCTGGGCTTCGATCATGCTGGCGTGGTGATTCGTTTGATAGAGATCAATGGCTGCCATAAAATCGCCTTTGTTGATTTGTTCGATGATTCTCGCTTCTTCGTCCGAAACCGCAGGCGACTTTCGTAAGTTGGCGAGTTCCCCTTCCAGTTTGGTCATGCGCTCGCTCAATTGCTGAAATTGCTGGTCTGTTATCATATTTTGTTACCCGATTCCCATCCCCGCGCGGATTTCGTCCACTGCGGCTTTTGCTTCCGCGAGGCTGACCTTGTGAATATTGCGATAAGAGCCAATCGCGCGCATTTCCTCGCGCTTCTTGAGAAATTCGACGACCTCCATATCGGCGGGGTCTAACTCGAAAGAAGGGACAAAAGTAACGCCTAAATGCTTGTATAGAAATTTAACTTCGGCTTCTAGTTTTGATACGCGGGCGCGCACAGCCTGAATTTCAAGTTCTTCGTTCATGTTGGACTCCTATGAATACATGTCTTTCAAATTCTGGCGTTCGTAAACCAACGCCAACAGGACGCTATTGACGAGCAGCGGCTCGTCCGCGTCGGTGAAGTTGCCGCGCTTTTCCAGCGTGTACGTATCCAGCATGAAAGTCCGCTTCTTCTGCATGAACATCATGGTCTCTTCGCCGAGGCGGACATAGTAGCTGGGCGTAATAAAACGAAAGAACAGCGCGGGCAATTGGCGAATAAAACGCCCGAACGGCAATTGCATCGCTACCAGCGACTTTTGGTCAGGCGCGATAAAACCAAGATGCTTGCCTTTTGTATCGTTAATCCAGTACATTTTGACCGCGCGCAAATTCAAAGCGCGCGAGATTTCTGTATTTGCCAGCGCCGCGCCGGTGGAATTGGAAATAAATTTGGATGTGTCCACTGCGGAAAGAAAATCGTCGTCTACCACGCCAAGCGTAAAACCGTCCGCGGTTTTGACGTCCCAATTGCTGGGAATATCCGTAATGCGGCTTTCCTGACTGGTAATGCTGTAAACGGGTTTTCCGTTCAAAGTCACGTTGATCTCTTCTTTTGACGAGATTAATTTCTTAGCGGCGGTCAACACCACCGCGCCGCCCGCGTCTTTGACGGTGATTTGCGGCGAAACGGAAAAAGCGGGGAAAGTGAAAGTAAGCGGGTATTGATACATGAAAGTCTCCTGTGATATATGAATAACTACGAATATACATAAACCTCTGTTGACTCTGTTCATATTTGTTGACAGTTTTTTTAGTACAATAGTCCCATGCCAAAGAGTCAAGCGAGCCTTAACCTTCAGAGTTTTGTAACGCTTGGAGAAATGCTACGTTACCTGCGCGAGCGCGCTCATCTCTCGCAGCGCGAACTTGCCGCGCTGGTGGGCTATCATTATTCCTATGTAAGTTATGTCGAAAAAAATACGCGCATCCCCGACGAAGCCTCGCTGCTTGGACGGTTTATCCCCGCGCTGGAATTGCAAGACGAACCCGAACTGATTGCGCGTCTGCTCGAACTGGCAAAAGAGACGCAAAAAAAATCGCCGCCAAAGCGCGAAGCAGAATCAAATATCCGCAGCGAAAATACCCGCCAACTGCCGGTCATCCTCACTTCGATGCTGGGGCGCGAGAACGAATCTGCCGCGCTGATTAAACTTCTACGCCGCGCCGAAGTCCGCATCGTCACCATCGTCGGTCCGCCCGGCGTAGGCAAAACGCGGCTGGCGTTACACGTCGCCGAACAAGCGGAAGTGTTTTTCGCGGACGGCGTCGCCTTTGTTGACCTTACCCCCGTCACCCAACCCGAGTTGACGCTGTCCGCCATCGCCGCCGCGCTTGGGATTCAAAAACTCAGCGCCGAGAATTTGAAAGCCGCGCTGCGTAAAAAAAATATGCTGATATTGCTCGACAATTTCGAGCAGGTGGTAGAAGCCGCGCCGCAAATTGTCGCGCTGCCGGGCAATGCGCCCAACATAAAAATTCTCGTCACCAGCCGCGAAGCCCTGCGTGTGCGCGGTGAACAGGAATTTCCGCTCGCGCCTTTGCCCGTGCCGACCAATTCAATTTTGGATTCTCCCGCCGTGCAACTCTTCATCGAACGCGCTCGCGCCGTCAAGCCAACTTTTCAACTGGATGAGAAAACCGCGCCGCAAGCCGCCGAAATTTGCCGCCGCCTCGACGGGCTGCCGCTGGCGATAGAACTCGCCGCCGCGCGAGTCCAGACCATGACTTTATCCGCCATGCTCGAACAGTTCTCCCGCCGCTTTGAGTGGCTGACCCGCGGCGCGCGCGACCTTCCCGTTTGGCGGCAAACCCTGAGCGGCGCAATCGAATGGAGTTACGCCCTGCTCAGCGGGCAGGAGCGCGCCCTCCTCGACCGTCTCTCCATCTTCGCGGGCGGCTGGACTCTCGAAGCCGCCGAAGCGATTTGCGCCGACGAAATCCTTTGCGCGCCGTCAGACATTCTCAGCCTGCTGATGCAACTGGCGGATAAATCGCTGATATCGGCGGAAGGCGAGCGGTATCATTTCCTTGAAACCTTGCGCGAGTTCGCATACGAAAAATTGACGGAAAGCGGCGAACTGGAGCGCGTCCGTAAACTGCATTACGACTATTATTTACAATTCGCCCAAACGGCGCGACCCAATTTGCTGCAAGGCGGAAATCAGGCATATTGGCTGACGCTGATGGATCAGGAACATAACAACATGCGCGCCGCGCTGGTTTGGTCAACCGAAACGCCGACCCGCGCCGCCGCCGCCATCAATTTAGGTTGGGCGATGCACGTCTTTTGGTACGGGCGCGGTCATATCAGCGAAGCGCGCCGCTGGCTCGATCAAATTCTCGCGCTCGACCCCGCGCCGACCGCCATCCGCGCCGACCTGCTTCGCTATGCAAGCGATTACGCCAGCGCGCAGGGAGATTTAGACGCCGCGCGCGCCTTAGAAGAAGAGGGAATGGAAATTTCAAAAACGCTTGAGGATGAGGCGGGCGTTTATTATTCGATGGACGGACTGGCAATGCTGGCGGGGATGCAGGGAGATTACGCGCGGGCGGCTGAATTGCTGGAACAGGTGCTTGCGTATCGAAGGGTTTCTAAAAAAGACACGCTGTTAATCACTACCACGTTAAACAATCTCGCGATTGCAACGCGAAGATTGGGCGACCTTGAACGCGCTAAACAACTCTATACAGAATCAATCGAGACCGCAAAAAATGTTGGGAACGTTAAATCGCTTTCGCACGCCCTCACCGGGTTGGCGGAAGTTCATGTGGATTTAAAAGAATACGCCGCCGCGCTGCAATTACAACGCGAGAGCATATCCATCCGCTATAAACTTGGCGACCTCAAAGGGGCGGCGTTCTCGCTTGAAGCCATTGCCATGACCATGAATTTTCTCGGCGACAGCCTCATAGCGGCAAAGTTGGAAAGCGCCAGTTCGAAAATTCGACGGGAACTTGGCATGATGATTGCCCCTGCAACGCGCGCGGAAAACGAAAATTTCCTCGCGCAATTACGCGCCAAACTTGGCGACGCAACTTTCGAGGAAGCATGGGCGAGCGGGCAAGCCCTGTCGCTGGAGCAGGCGGCGGCGTTGGTTGAGGGAATTTCTTAGAAAGCGTTTTTTCGGCGTTCGCTACATCTCCGTCATAGCGCAAAAATCACGGACTCGCGCCAATCCCGCGCAGGGCTATTTGGTAAAATAAACCATGTCTACTTCATTTGAACTCCGCAAACCCAATCCGCTGCTTATTGTAATTTCCGGTCCGTCCGGCGTTGGAAAGGATTCTGTCGTGCAGCGTATGATCGAGCGCGGCTTCCCCTTCCATTTTGTCGTCACCGCCACCACGCGCGAAA
This sequence comes from Anaerolineales bacterium, assembly GCA_028689195.1. Taxonomy (GTDB): domain Bacteria; phylum Chloroflexota; class Anaerolineae; order Anaerolineales; family Villigracilaceae; genus Villigracilis. Next base: position 7,314 of record JAQTWR010000034.1, read on the forward strand.
AACGCGCAGCCGAAACAAACGGTAAGGATTACTGGTTCGTCTCCAAAGACGAATTCGCGCGCATGATCGAAGAAAACGAACTCATTGAATACGCCATTGTGTACGGCGATTACAAAGGGATTCCCAAATGGGAAGTGCGCGAAGCCCTCGCAAGCGGAGAGGACGTGATTATGCGGATTGACGTGCAAGGCGCGGAAAGCGTGCGTAAACTCGCGCCCGAAGCGCTGCTCATCTTCATCACCTGCGAAGGCGAAGACGAATTGGAGCGCCGCCTGCGCGAGCGAAAAACCGAAACCGCAGATTCGCTCTCGCTGCGAATCGCCACCGCCCGCAAGGAATTGCAACGCATCGAAGCGTTTGATTATGTAATCGTCAATCAGGATTTTCATTTGGACGACACGGTGGAAAAAGTCCGCGCGATTATCACCGCCGAACATTTGCGGGTATCGCAGCGCAAGGTTGAGTTATGACCGAAGCGCAAAATCCCCCGTCAAACGAAACGCCGCGACAAGAAATACGCATCGCCCTGCCCACGCTGATTCCCAAAATCACTTACGCCATTTTAGGCTTCACCGTTTTTATTTACATCCTGCAATTTATAAGCGGCGGATTGATCGGCTACACCCCTAATGGGCTGGACGTTCTTGAGTTTTACGCCGCGCGCTCAAACGACGCGATCCGCGCGGGGCAATTATGGCGGTTGATTACGCCCGTTTTCCTGCACGCGTCTCCCGCGCATATTTTCTTTAACATGTACGCGCTCTTTTCCATCGGATCGTTTTTAGAACAACATTTTGGACATAAACGTTTTGCCCTGCTTTATTTTCTCGGAGGGTTTGCGGGCAACGTATTTTCTTTTTTGCTTACCAATGGATATTCGGTAGGCGCGTCTACTGCGGTGTTTGGATTGATCGCGGCGGAAGTTGTCTTCTTTTACCAGAACCGAAAATTATTCGGCGGTCAGGCGCGGCGGGCGATCAGCAACGCGGGTTTTATCATCGTAATCAATTTAGCCATCGGTTTGACTCCCGGCATTGATAACTGGGGACACGTCGGCGGGCTGCTCGGCGGCGCGATGTTTGCGTGGTTCGCCAGTCCGCGCTGGGGCGTGGCGGGTACGCTGCCCATGCTGCATTTGGAAGACGAGCGCGAAACGCGCGACGTCATACTCGGCGCGAGTTTAGTCGCAATTATTTTTGGAATGATGACGGTTTGGGGAATGTTCTTCTAAAATCAGAATTAAAAAAACGCGGACTTCATCGTCCGCGTTTTTGATTCTCGTTCTCGTTAGCTGACGTGCGCCAGTCTTGGGTCGAGCGCGTCGCGCAGCCCGTCGCCCAACAGGTTGAACGCCAGCACGGTGAGCATAATCGCCAGCCCCGGATAAAACACGAGATGCGGCGCGGTAAATACCTGGTTGCGTTCCGCTCCGAGCATGGAACCCCATTCGGGCGTGGGGGGCTGCGCGCCAAGTCCGAGGAAGGAGAGCGCGGCGGCGTCCAAAATTGCGGTGGCGATTCCCAACGTACCCTGAACAATCAACGGGGTCAGGGCGTTTGGCAAAATCCGCTTGAAGAGAATTTCATACGTGTTTCCGCCGAGCGCGCGCGTGGCTGAAACATAGTCCATCTCGCGCACCGAAAGCACGCTGCCGCGCACCACGCGCGCATACGCGGGGATGGAGACAATGCCGATGGCAAGCAGCGCGTTGATAAGTCCGGGACCGAGAACGGTGACAATAGCAATGGCAAGCAATAAAGAGGGAAACGCCAACAGCACATCCATGACGCGCATAATAACGTTGTCAATCCAGCCGCCAAAATAACCGCCGAGCGCGCCGAGGACTGTGCCGACGAAGATGGCAAAACTGACGGTGGAAAGACCTATCATTAGGCTCAAGCGCGCGCCATAAAGCATACGGCTGAATTCGTCGCGGATGTTGCCGTCCGTTCCCATAATATGCTGGGGCTGGTCTTGCGAACAGCCTAAAAGATAGATGCAGGGAGCGGAGCGCTTTCCAATATTTTCCGGCGGCTTTGCGTCTAACATGGAAAGGGTCGGGCTGTAAGGCGCGAGCCATTGCGCGGTAAGGGCGATGAAGATCAAAATTGCGAGGATGACCATGCCGACGACGGACGATTTGCGGCGGAATAATCTGCGGCGGGTGATTTGCCAGAGGCTGACCGAATCAAGGGAGAGCGCTTCGGAATCTAATTTTTGGATGGGAGTAGTTTGGGCGGTCATGTCAGTCCTAGTCAAGGCGGATACGCGGGTCGAGATATGCGTAAGAAATATCTACGAGCAGGTTCAAGACCACAAAGAAGATTGCGATCACAACCGTAAATCCCTGTACGATGCCGTAATCGCGGGCGGTGATTCCGTCGTACAGAATGCGTCCAACGCCCGATAGATTGAATACGGTTTCGGTTAAAACTGCGCCGCCCAGCAAGCCGCCGAGGGATAATCCCACGACGGTGGCAAGCGGCAGTAAAGCGTTGCGAAAAGCGTGTTTGAGAATGACGGCGCGGCGCGCCAATCCCTTTGCGCGCGCGGTGCGGATGTAATCTTGTCCCAGCACTTCAAGCATGGAGGAGCGCGTCATGCGCGCGATAAGCGCCATCGGAATGGTGCTTAATGCAAAAGCGGGGAGGATTAAATGAATGGTCGCGTCTTTTAACACTTCCCAATCTGCGGAAAGTATCGAGTTGAAAATGTTCATGCGGCTGATAAAATCCGCAAGTCTATAAGAAAAAGAGCCTGCTGTTAATTGCAACCCCCACACTTCAAAAAACGGGATTGTGATTACGCCCGCGCTCAAACGTCCCGATGGCGGCAGTTGAAAGATTGTGCCTTTCAAAGTAAGCGCGAATACATACGCAAGCATTAATCCCAGCCAAAAGACGGGCATGGATACGCCGATATTTGCCCACAACATGGTCAGCACATCTGCCCACGAGTTATGGCGGACGGCGGCAATTACCCCAAGAGGAATGCCGACAATAACGCTAAACAGAAGAGCCGCCAGACTTAGCTCAAAAGTGATTGGCAGGCGTTCCATTAATAACGCGGTGATGGGCTTGGAATAACGGAAGGAATTCCCAAAATCGCCGTGAGCGATTTCGTTGACATAAACGCCGAACTGAACAATGATGGGCTTGTCCAATCCATGACGATGGTTGAACTCATCACATACTACTTTAGTGGCTTTTTCGCCTAGCATGGCGCGGCAGGGGTCGCCGGGGATGATGCGCGCCAATGCAAATGTCGCGAACAAAATTCCAAATAATACGGGAATGCTGAGAACAAGTCGTCGAAGGATATAAGATGCCATATCTATTTTAGGAGACCCCCAACAGGTTGCCCTGCTGGGGGTCTGGGTAATGTATCTAGTTTTGGAATTACTGGGCAGGCGCGTTTAGGAAGGTTCCGAAGAGACCGCTCCAATAAGAGAACGCGCCAGTGTTGCCGGTGTGGAGGGGGTTCGCCGCATCCCACTGAACGGACAAGGAAGCCACCACGTCGGCGGCGTCCAGAGTGAATCCATTGTGGAACTTAACACCCTTGCGTAGTTTGAAAGTCCACTCGGTCAGGTCGGCATTGGCTGAATAGGATTCTGCCAAAACAGGTTCGACCGCGGTGCCACCGGTTTGGTAGCCGAGCAGAGATTGCGTTACCTGTTCGCAAGCGCGCAGGGATTCGCCGTCGGTTTCGTCAGCGCAGTAGAGAGAAATGGGTTCTGCGTTCTGCATCCACACGAAGGTGCCGGTGCCATTGCCCATCACAGAGAAGGTCTCGTTACCGAGCGGGCTGGAATGAGGATTGCCTTGGAGACCAGCCTTGTAAGCCACGCCGGAACCGCCGTGCGCGATGGGGATCATCGGCACATGAGCGCGGACGGCGTTGTTGGCGGTGGTGTAGAAGGGTTCGCGCTCAGCGTCAGAGGCGAGCTGCGCGCCCTTGTCCAGGGCTTCGGTGATGTCGGTGAACTTGTCGCCAAATTGCTTGGAAGCGCCGGCGCCGAAGTGGTAGCCGAGGAAGTTGGTCTGGTCGGGATAATCCGCGCCCCAGCCCAGCATGTGCAAGCCCTTCAGTTGACCGGAGTCAGCCGCGTCGAGGAAAGCGCCGGATTCCATCACTTCAATATTGACGGTGATGTTCAGGTTTTCTTTCAACTGAGCTTGAATATCCTGCGCCACAACGTTCGGGTCGGGCAGGTAGCCGCGCACAACATCGCGGTAATTCAAAACGGTTTCAAAGCCATCGGGATAGCCGGCTTCGGCGAGAAGAGCCTTAGCGGCAGCGGCGTCAAAGCCGTACCATTTATCGCCTACGCAGCCGTTCGGGATGGCGCAGGGGGTAAAGTAATCGGCGACTTCAGACCCAGCGGGATAGAAGTTATCCACGATGCGCTGGCGGTCAAGACCCATCGCAATCGCCTGGCGGACTTTTTCGTTCGCCAGAGGATTAGCGGCATTGTCAAAACCGTCAACCTGCGGATTGTTGTTGAAGCCGAGGTACATGATGTTAAGCGCGGGGCGGGGCATCAACTGCAAAGCAGAATCGCCCTCGATCTTTGCGAAATCATCAGGACCGGGGTTGTCAATGCCGTCAACCGTGCCGCTCTGAAGCTCGACCAAACGTTGGGCTGACTCGGTGCTCCACTTGAAGACCAATGTATCGCTCATAGCCTTTTCGCCCCAATAGTCGGGGAAGGCTTTGAAAACCAATTGATCGCCGCGAACCCAGTTGGATACATAGTAAGGTCCGGTGCCGATGGGTTTCTCAAGCAACGCGCCGTTGCCGCCGGTGAACGTAAGATAGTCGGCGGGTTGAATCGCAAAAGACGTAAAAGCGATCTTCGAGGGGAAGGCGGGGTCGGGCACGCAGAGCGTGACCTTGACAGTGAGTTCGTCAACCGCTTCGATGGATTTGAACTCGCCGCCGTAATCGCAGTTGGGAGCTTCAACCTTAACGGCTTTGAACGCCGTTTCCTTCACGCCCTCGGTCTGGACGACGGGTTTCGCACCGCAAGCGGTAAGCATAAGACCCGCCAATACTACGAGCGAAAGTAGAACAGAAAGGTTTCGTTTCACGTTTCTCCTCCTTAGAGAAAAAGTGGATTAATAGAGATCGCGAAAAAATTTCTTTCCCCGCGTCTCTCAACAGACGCGAATTATACAACAAAAACGAATTATAAATTCAATCTCTCGCGACGCCACAACCCCGCGATTTTTTCCCCGCAGCGCGGACATTTTCCCTCCTCCGTTATTTGATTTTCGTGGACGATATATCCGCCGCGCCTGACGACCACGAAGTTACACTTCGGGCACGCGGTATTTTCATACTCCCCGACATGATTGGGCAAATTCCCCGCGTACACATAACGCAGCCCCGCCTCGCGTCCAACCTCCGCCGCGCGGATTAGCGTTTGCGCGACGGTATTGCTCGGCGCGGTCATCTTGTAATCCTTGTGGAACGCCGTAGATCGGAAGAGCA
>JAQTWR010000035.1 GCA_028689195.1 Anaerolineales bacterium
CGAAAAACTTTGCATGATTCACTCTCCTTTGTAAAGTTAGTTTGATTATAGCAAAAAGCGGACGCGATAAGCGTCCGCTGATGATTATTGCGCCAGTATTCTGATCTTGTAATTGACGACCTTCCCGCCGACGGGAACGACGTCAATGATGTAATCCTGATCCGCGGGGACTTCAAAACTGTAGTCGGTCGCGCCGCTTTCAGCCTGAACAAATTGCTGGCTGTCGTTGAATCCCCAAATGGTGATTCCCGCGTCTTCGGCTTCGAGCGATACTTCCAGCGTTTGACCGGCTTTGGCAAAAACCGCATATGAGACGATTAATCCGTTGGGCGTTTGCCCGTTCAATTTGACGTAGTTTTGTCCCGCGGGAAATTCGACGCGCGCCATCATGGTCGTCAATAATTTGAAGTCTTCGGCGCTCGCGCCGCCCGTCACTTGAAAATGATAATTCTGGCTGGCGGGCAAAACGCCGCTCCATGATTTGCGTTGCAGTTCCGCGTCTAAAAGGACGGTTTTATCCTCGCCGACAATGGACAGAGTCGCGTCGTTATTCTTCGAGCGTACAACCGCGATGACAGGCTGATTTTCAGAAGCCCACGCGTAGTAATCTAAGGTTTGCGCGGGTTGAATGATTCCTTCCACGACGCCGGTCGTCGCGCCTGCGGGGAAGACAATCTGGTTCGAGCCGCCCCCGCCCGCGCTTCCAGATGGAAGAGATGGAAGGGATGGCAGGGCGGGCATAACGCAGCCGTATGTCAACAGTGCGGTAATTGCAAAGATAAAAGCGGACGGGAATCGTTTCATTGTGAGGTCTCCTGTATGAAGGGATGATGCCGTATTTTACATGTTAAACGAAAAGGACGGCGCGCGCCGTCCCTTGTTTTTAATTTAATTCAACGGTTATTCCTTATTCAAACTGTAGAGATATGAAATAACGTCCGCGATTTGCTGCGGCGTGAGCGCGCCTAAATCTCCCCAGTTGGGCATCACTTTGAGGGGATTTGTCGTTACGCCTTCCGCCATTGCCGGCGTGGAACCATGCTCGATGAAGAGGTCGGCATTATAGGCGAAGGTTTTGAAATCATCGTTCCAAAGGTCTTCTACGGCTGGATTCAAAGATGGGACAGTTCCGTCCGCGGTACCGGGATTTTCCACGCCGCCCTCGCCTTCTTCTCCATGACAAATAACGCAATTTGCGGCGAAAATTTCTTTGCCCGAAGCGGGGGCGCCAGTTAGTTTGAGAGCCTCGCCCGCGTCGCCCGGGTTTGAGGGACGCGCCGGCTCAATGGGCAGTGCGGCTTTTGAACCGCACGCCGAGACAAGCGTCAATAGCAAACCAACAACAATCGCAAATGCCATTCTGTTTTTCATTTTTTCTCTCCTTATTTCCATAGATTTTGCCGATTTTAGAACACGCTTCCGAAGTTAAGTAACACGCAATGCCGCGATGAGATATGAAATATATATAATCAACTTTGTGTCAATAACCGAGACGATAGTCGCTTCTTCATTTTTAATAGTGTTTAATATAATTGACTTGGGCGGATTTAATTTATACAATGATAGTGGATTTATCCATTATCCAAAAAAGGAGAAAAACATGAAAAACAATAAGGCGACAAGAGCCTGGTTAATCACGATTGTGGGTTTGGTTGCCCTTCTCGTGTTGCAGGCAACCTCGACGGTCGTGGCTCAAGGCGCCAACCCAAACGACATTGTTGAAGTGACTATTCAGTCCTCTTCGATTATGTGGACGCCCTTGGTTGGCGATATAAGGGGTATGACCCTGACGATTACAGGTCCTGACGGCTTTTACTTTCGGGAAGAGTATGCGGCAAGCGCTCGCCCAACCATTTCCAGCGGAAATTTTGGGGATGGCGCATATATTTATGAGGTTGTCCTTTTGCCCATAGATTCCCAGCCGGCAACCGATGACCAGTCGCTAAGAGGATTGGACTCCTCGCTCAAAAACACGATGACGCAATTTGGCGCTTTTTCCGTTTTGGGCGGCGCATTTGTCACGCCGTCTACCGAAGGCGGAGTGACTCCGCTTGATGTGGTACATGCCGATGACGTAATCACGACGGGTAGCCTTTGCGTCGGTTTTGACTGCCTTACAGATGGGACTGAAAATTTTGGCTTTGACACCATCCGATTGAAAGAGAACAACACCCGTATTGCTTTTGACGACACCAGCCTTACCGCGGGATTCCCCGCCAATGACTGGAATATTGTTGCAAATGATAGCTCCAGCGGCGGCGCAAATTATCTGGCGTTCGCGGATATAACTGGCGGTAAAGTTCCCTTCATGGTCATGGCAGGCGCGCCGACCAATTCCCTTTTTGTAAGCGGCACAGGCAGGCTTGGCGTTGGCACAGGCGTTCCGACTTTGACTGTTCATGCGGTTGCCGGCGATAGTCCCGGGCTTCGCTTGGAGCAGAATAATACCTATGGTTGGACTCCTCAAACATGGGATATTGTTGGGAATGAATCTAACTTTTTTATTCGCGATACCACCAACGGAAGCAAACTTCCCTTCCGCATTCAGCCCAGCGCGCCGACCAATTCCCTGACCATTAAGTCGGATGGGAAAGTCGGCGTTGGAACGTGGTCTCCGGCTTTTGATATGGAAATTGAAAGAACAGGCTTGAATACCAGTTTTGGTTTGCAACGTACTGACGGCGCGCTCCTTAAACTGATTGCAAGCAATTCCAGGGGAATTGTCGGAACGCACAATAATTACCCATTGGAATTCTGGGTAAAAAATACGCCCAAAATGACTCTGGCGACGAGCGGCGCCTTGACCGTTTTAGGTCCCGTGAACGCCACCGCTTTTAATGTTACTTCGGATAGGAATGTCAAAGAGAATTTTGCCCCCATTGACCGCGCAAGCGTATTGGAGCGTTTGTCTTTGATGCCGATTTCCACTTGGAATTTTATTGAAAGCGACAACAAGGTAACGCACTTGGGTCCTATGGCGCAGGATTTTTATGCGGCATTTGGTCTTGGTATGGATGAGAAACATATCAGCACAATCGACGCTGACGGCGTGGCTTTTGCGGCTATTCAAGAACTCAACGCTGAAAATACATCCCTCCGCGTTCAAATTGACGATTTGACGAAGCGCCTTTCCGCTTTAGAATCAAACCGCGCCGCGCTCTCCGCTCAATCGAATCCCATGATATTCGCGGTTGTCTTGTTGGTTTGCATGAATCTGGTTTTGATCGCCGCGCTGCTTTGGTCAACCCGAAAAATCAGAAGCGTTTGATATTTCCCCCAAGCATGTCGCTGGCTGATTGATATTCCCGCTAATTAAAAATACGTCGCGTCTTATGAAGACGCGACGTATTCATTCAGGATATTTCTACGCCAACCCCAGTTCTTCCAACTTCTCCTTCGTGGGCCAGCCCTTCTCGTCCCAGCCGCGCAACTTGTAAAACTCCGGCAGCATCTTGTCGAGTTCCACTACCTTGCCTTTGGCGGGACCATCGGGCAGCGGTTCGTTCAACATGCGCGGCGGGAGCGTATCTTCCGTAGAACCTGCTTTCAGGATGAACATGCGCTCCAGGTTATACACGCGCTCGGCGGCTTTCAGCGCCTCTTCGGAGGTATAGTCTGCGCCAGTGGAGAGGTTCAACATTTCGGAAAGTCGTTGCGGAAGAATCATGCGGTCTTTGCTGAACGCATAACGGATTGCGACGAACACGCACAAACCGGAAGAATCCATCAACGCGAAGGAATCCTCAAAATGTTTTACCAGTTCGGGTTTGCCATCCGTCGTCAGCGGATTTTCCTTGACGGGAACGCCGAAAACTTCTTCGTAAGCCACATCGCCTTCCATGTGCGACGCGCCCTTGTTAGACGTGGCGTACAGCAAGCCCATGCCCTGCGAGCCGCGCGGATCGTAGCCGGGGAATTCCTGCTTGCGCGTGGTCACCGCCAATTCGGGATGATCGTATTTATCCGCGAGGCGGTAACTGCCGTCTGCGAGATCGTTTCCAAAACCTTTGCGATGCGCCATCAACTTGATCATCTCGATCATCGCGTCATGGTCGCCGAATTTCAGCGGCATCCCGATCACGTCCTCGGTGATGTAGCCCTTCTCGTACATTTCCATCGCGACGGCAATCGTCATGCCGGTGGTGATGGTATCCATGCCGTATTCGTTGCACAAATAATTCGCCTTGACCAGCGCGGCGAGATTGCTCACGCCGCAGCCTGTTCCCAAAGATGAAATTGTTTCATATTCGGGACCTTCGCCCTTGCCCTTATACGGACCGTCCGGCACTTCGGTCAAGCGTCCGCACGAAAGCGGGCAGCGATAGCAGGGCGTGTGACGAATCAAATATTGATTTTTCAGCGCGTCGCCGTCTATGTTATTCACGCCCTCAAATGTTCCTTGCTGGAAATTTCGCGTGGGCAGAATGCCGAGCGTGTTCGTCACCTGCGGCACATACGACGTTCCGTAAATGCGCATGTTCGAGCCTTTCTTCACATCCGCGCCCACGTTTTTGGATGTATCCACGCTCAATGTGCGCATTCCTTCGGCGTCATGCAGCGCGGGATTTTTATTTCCCATCGCGACAACCGCCTTAAGGTTTTTCGATCCCATCACCGCGCCGACTCCCGAACGAGCCGCCGCGCGATGTTTGTCGTTCATAATCGCCGCCATCAACGCGAGGTTTTCTCCCGCCGGTCCAATACATGCGACTCGCGCGTCTGCGGATGTTTCGCCCTTCAAGATGTCCGTCGTTTCAGGGACGTCCTTGCCCCACAGGTGCGCGGCGGAACGCAGTTCAATTTGATCTTCGTTGACGAAGAGATACACAGGTTCAGGCGACTTGCCCTCGAAGAGGAACAGATCGAAGCCAGTACGCTTCATCCATGTAGGAAACTCTCCGCCCGAGTTGGAGTGCGCGAGTGCGCCCGTCAACGGGGATTTGGTAATCACCATGTAGCGATTCCCCGTCGGCGCGGGAGTCGCGGTGAGCGGTCCCGTCGCAAAGATGAGCAAATTTTCCGGCGCAAGCGGATCCACCATCGGGTCTACTTCCTTATATAGATAGTGGATCGCCAATCCGCGCCCGCCGAGATAATCGCGCGCGATCTTTGGGTCAATGTCTTCGGTGGTGATTTTTTTTGTGGTGAGGTTTACTCGCAAAAGTTTGAGGTGCCAGCCGTACATGGGAAACTCCTAGGGGAAAGGATGAATTACACTTGCATCGAACGCAAGTGCGATGTGAAGGATGAAGGATGAAAAAAAGATTCCTTAGTGTCCTTCGTGTTTAAAGATTTATCCGCCAGCAATCGCGGAAAAAGCCGTGACCATATCGCCTTCGACAAGCGGCGTGGACATATCAACGGTGAGACCATTCAATACGATCACGCTTGTATCGTCGAGCGGAATGTCAAAACGCGAAACCGCATCGTAGACCGTTGCGCCGTTTGGAACGTCCAACTCTACCACGCCGTTTTTTGCTTCAAGCGGAAGGGCTTCACGGTAATTGGCGATTAGTTTAACACGAATCAACATGCGTGGATTCTAGCACGAAAGGGGATAAAATAATCCCATGAAAAAAGCCCTCCCTTATCACGGTTCTTGTTTTGTGTGCGGACACGATAACCCGCATAGTATCGGTCTCACTTGGTATGTGGACGACGACGGCGTCCTCACTTCCGAGTTCGTGTTGAATGAAGCGCAGCAGGGACCTCCCGGCAACGCGCATGGCGGCGCATCCGCAGCGATATTAGACGAAGCGATGGGGCTTGTCGTCTGGGCGGCGGGGTTGAAGGTGGCGGCGGTGAATCTTGAAATCAATTATCACAAGCCGCTTCCGCTGAATCAGCCGCTGGCGCTCGAAGCGCGCGTCACGCAAAAAGACGAACGCAAAATATTTTCTACAGGCGAGATCAAATTATCCGACGGAACAATCTGCGTCAGCGGGCGTGGCATCTATGTCGTCGCGCCGCAATTGTTCAGCGAGGTCTGGTTGTCTGAAAAGAAATGAAAAGGATGGCGCTCGTTTATTTCGCTTTTATGTTGAGCGCCTGCCTTGCGCCGCCAATATCCGCGCCGACGGCGGTTGTTCGCGCGCCATCCGTCATTGCGGCGGAGGAAAATCCGCACGCGCCCAAACCCGAAGACGCGCAGTTGAATCGCGCTGAAATAATCGTCGCTTCCGTTGATTTATCCGACCGCGCCGACCTCGATCCCGTGCGCGTTCAGGTTAACTTCCTTGGTTCGATGCCGGGCGTGTGTAAAGAATTGCGCCTGCAAGTGAAACCGCCCGACGAACAGTATCGCATTTTCATCGAAGCGTACAGCGTGGCGAACCCGAAGATAAAATGCCCGAATGTTTTTCAACAATTTGAAACCAATATCCTGCTCGGAGTTTACACGTCGGGCAAGTATTCGGTTTGGGTTAATGAAAAATTTGTCGGGGATTTCATTTCGTATTAATCCCATATTGCGATATTCATGCCGCCGAATTTTATAACGCAACCATGCGACATAAATGTCGCGTTACCTGTATAATATTGTTTATGAATTTTCTAATTACCGGAGCCGCGGGATTCCTCGGCTCTTCTCTTGCCAATCAACTTGCCCGCGAGGGACATCAAGTGCGCGGACTCGACGATCTTTCCGCCGGCAACCCGCAGGCTCTTGCGCCAGACGTCCACTTTACGCGCGGCGACGTGAACGACCGCCCCAAGTTGTGGACTCTGCTTCAAGATGTGGACGTGGTCTATCATCTCGCGGCGCGCGTATCGGTGCAGGAATCAATTCTCTACCCGCGCGACTATAACGCCATCAACGTCGGCGGCACGGTTGCGTTGATGGAAGCCATCCGCGACGTGGGAGTCAAGCGCGTGGCGCTGGCTTCGTCGGGCGCGGTCTATGGCGATCTTGGCGAACAGGCGTTTGTCGAAAGCGTCACGCCAAATCCGCGCTCGCCATACGCGGTATCTAAACTCGCGGCGGAATATTATGTCCGCACGATTGGCAGGTTATGGAATATCGAAACGGTCAGCCTGCGAATTTTCAACGCGTATGGACCCGGTCAAAATCTGCCGCCGTCGCATCCGCCCGTTGTGCCGCATTATTTGAGGCAGGCGTTGCGCGGCGGGACTTTGGTCGCGCACGGAGACGGCGCGCAAACCCGCGATTATATTTATGTGGACGACGTCGTCAGCGCGATGGTCGCCGCAGCTACCGCGCCGAATATCAACGGGTTGGTGATCAATGTCGCTTCGGGAGTCGAAACTTCGATCAAAGACCTGATCCGATTGGTTTTGGATATTACCGACAGCAAAGCCAATGTCGTGTACAATCCGCAAACTTCAGGCGGGGTCTCGCGCATGAAGGCAGATTTGTCCCTCGCGCAGGAGAAATTGCGCTTCACGCCTTCCATCAAACTGGAGGACGGTTTGCGGTTGACGCTCAAGCGTGACGCGAGATTCAAATAAAGACCGAAGACCGAGCAAAATCCTCCGTCCCCGATCTTCTATCATCCGTCTTAAAGCCATGATCCTTCCGCAATCTTTTTACAATCGTCCAACGCTGACCGTCGCCCGCGAATTGCTTGGCGCGCGCCTGACGCGGATTTTAGACGGCGTGAAACTTGTCGGAATTATCAGCGAGACCGAAGCGTATATCGGCGAAGAAGATTTAGCCTGCCATGCAAAAGCGGGTTTGACCAAACGCACCGCGCCCATGTATGGAGAAGCGGGTCGCGCGTATGTTTACTTCACGTATGGCAATCACTGGATGTTGAACGCGGTCACCGAACGCGAAGGATTTCCCGCGGCGGTTTTAATCCGCGCAATTCAGCCGATTGAGGGAATTGAGGTTATGATGAAGCGGCGCGGCGGGCGCGATATTTTGGGTCCGGGAAAATTAACGCAGGCGATGGGAATCGCTAGAGCCGAGAATAATATCCGCTTAACAGAGGAAAATCGGCGGTTGTGGGTCGAAGCGGGGCGTTTCGTCCCCGATAAAAGCGTGACGATTACTCCGCGCGTGGGTTTAAACAAAACGCCAGAGCCGTGGTTATCCAAGCCCTGGAGATTTTTGGTAAAGGACTATGTCATTGCGAGCCGTACTTTGGCGAGGCGCTCCCCGATTAAATAGGAGATTGCTTCGTCGGGACGAACACTTCCTCGCAATGACGAATAACGAGGAGAATGATCATGGGATTACTTGAAGGTAAGAACGCTTTAATTTTTGGTCTTGCAAACGATAAATCTATCGCGTGGGGCATCGCGCAGGCGTTCAAACGCGAAGGCGCAAATATCGGCATCAGCTACGCGGGCGAGGTTCTTGAGCGTCGCGTGAAACCGTTGGCTGAAAAATTGGAATGTAAATGGCTTGAAGAATGCGACGTGACAAAGGACGATCACATTGCGGCGGTTGCCGGGAAAGCCGCCGCGCATTTCGGCAAAATTGACGTGTTGGTTCATTCCGTCGCGTATGCGGGGCGCGAGGAATTGAGCAGACCGTATTATCAAACCAGCCGCGAAGGATTCAAGACCGCGATGGATATTAGCGTGTTTTCGTTCGTCGCGTTGACCAATGCCTTCGCGCCGATTTTAAATCAGGGCGCTTCGGTGATGTGCATGACCTATTACGGTTCGGTGAAGGTCGCGCCGCATTACAACGTGATGGGCGTAGCGAAAGCCGCGCTGGAATCCTCGACGCGCTATTTGGCGTACGATTTGGGACCGCAAAAAATCCGCGTGAACGCGATTTCGGCGGGACCGATCCGCACGTTGGCGGCGGCGGGCGTGGGTAAATTCCGCGATATGTACAAACGCTTTGCCGACGTGGCTCCGCTGCGCGAAAATGTGACCATCGAAGACGTCGGCAATTCGGCGGTTTTCCTCGCTTCGAATATGTCATCGCACATCACCGGCGAGGTTTTATATGTGGATTCGGGATTCAACACAATGGGCGTGCAGATGACGGAAGAAGCGTAAAAGATCGTAAACGGCAAATACGGAAACACGGAGAAAAAACTTAAAGGATCTTTGAGGTTTGCCGTGATAAAGATAAGCGGGAGTGGCTAAAAGAATGGGCTTTCATTAACCACGAAGCCACAAAGGCGCGGAGACTCAAAGGATTCTTAGCGACTTGGCGGCTTTGAGCCTTTGTGGTTAGTTCGCAAGATTAGTCGCTCTTAGATAAGCAACATGTCTACTTACATAAGGTAAAATTACAACCATGTTCAAACGCAACTCCGCTCCCAACGAAACCGCTCCAGCCATACAAGCCGTCGAGCGCATTACTTCTGTGCTTGGTTCGGGCGTCATCTGGCATGGAAGCGTCAACGGTTCGGGCGGCGTGCGTATCGAAGGCGCGTTTGAAGGCGAGATCGCCTTGCGCGGGACGCTGGTCATCGGCGAAACGGGGCGCGTAACCTGCCAGAACGTGCGCGCGAATACGGTCATTGTGGCGGGCGCGGTGCGCGGAAATATCACCACGCAGAAGTTGGAAATCCGCGCGACAGGGCGCGTATGGGGGGACGTAGTCACTACCGCGTTTGTCACCGAAGAGGGCGCGTTTCTGCGCGGTCAAATCCGCATGGAAGAGACGGTCGAGTTAGACCTCGAGCCGACCCCTGAAACGACCCCGTCCGAAGCGGCGCAAGCGGAATCTATCGCAGCTGCGCCGATTGCGCCGCCAGACCAGACCATTGTGGCGGATAAAAAAAAGAAAAAGGCTGACGCGTAGATGAATCCGCAAGCCGCCATGAAATACCGCGAACTCGATATTCAAACTCAACGCGACTTTCCCTCGAACATGCGGACGCATGGATTCGGCTGGCTTGTGCGCGCGGGGTATATCACGCGCGAGAGCGGGGTTTTGCCGCTGGGGGAGCGAACGCCAAAACAAATTCATCCATCCATTCCCGTCATCGCTAACGAATGCGAAACCTACTTTCCCATTTCAACAGGTTCGATTGAAATCATCCATTGCCCCGCGTGCAAATACGCCGAGCGCAAAGAACTCGCGCGGTTCAAGAAATCTCCCTTTTCGCAGGAAGAACCGCTGCCTCTCGAAAAAGTCCTCACGCCCGATTGCGGCACGATTGAATCGCTTGCAAATTTTTTGAATATCCCCAAAGAAAAAACCGCCAAAGCGTTGATGTACGTCCGCGTCGCGGATAACCGTTTTGTTTTCGTCGTCGCGCGCGGTGATATGACCCTGAGCGAAGCAAAACTCAAAAGCGCGGTTGGCGAAACCCGCCTGGCGATGGCGGATGAAATCGCTAACGCGGGCGCGGCGGCGGGATACGCTTCGCCGATTGGCTTGAAGGACGCGCTGATTATCGCGGATGATTTGATTCCGCAGTCGGCGAATCTCGCGGCGGGCGCAAACGAATCGGGCTATCATTTCAAGAATACAAATTACGGGCGCGATTATTCCGCCGAAATCATTGCGGATCTTGTCCAGGCGAAGGCGGGCGACGCCTGCGTCAATTGCGGCGGCGCGCTTGAATCTACCGCCGCGATTCTTCTTTCCACGCCTTCCGAATTCTATTTTGAGAACATGCTGCTCGCGCTTGCCGAAACGCATCACGACGAAAAAGGACTGACGTTTCCCAAATCCGCCGCGCCGTTCGACGTGTATCTTATGCACGTCCCCGGCAAGGAAATAGATACGCGCGCCAAAGCGGATGAGATTTGCGAAGCGTTTCAACGCGCGGGGATTCGCGTCTTATTCGACGACCGCGACGAGCGGGCGGGAGTCAAATTCAACGACGCGGATTTAATCGGCTGCCCCGCGCGCGTGACCGTAGGGGAACGCGGCTTGAAGGAAAATAAAGTGGAAGTGAAAACGCGCAAAGGCGGCGAAAGCTTCAGCGTTGAAGTTGGGAATATCATCGAGGCGATAGAAGATTTGCTCGACAATATGACCCCGTAACGGGTTTTTTATTGCGAAAAAACTTGCCTTCGCATAAAATTCAGAATATGAAAAAATTTTTGCGCTGGCTTATTCATTTTGTCATTGATTCGATTGCAAATGTGGAAAGGCGCGGTTACGAAAACTTCCCCGTAACGGGCGGATTTGTCATCGCGGTAAATCATCTCGGTTTTCTGGACGTTCCGCTGGCTTTATATTCGCTCGAAAAATGGGACATCTTTATCATGGTCGCGGAGAAATGGGAGAAATTTTTCCTGTGGCGCTGGCTGGGCAAACAGTTCGATTTTGTGTTTGTAGACCGCTATAACCCCGATTTGAAAGCGCTGCGAAATATGATGCGCCGTATGGAAAATGGGCAAACGCTGGTTGTCGCGCCCGAAGGCACTCGCGCGCGCGACGAAAAAATGGCGCGGGGAAAACCCGGCGTGGCGTATCTCGCGTCTAAAATGGGATGGCAAATCGTTCCCGTCGCCATCAGCGGCTCGGAAGATAGAATCCTGCTCGGCAACCTCAAACGCTTTCGGCGCACGCACATCAGCCTGACGGCTGATAAAGCCTTTACGCTGCCGCCCTTTCCAAAAGAAAACCGCGAAGAAATTTTGCAGGAATACACCGACGAGATCATGTGCCACATCGGCGTGATGCTGCCCGAAAGAAATCTTGGCTACTACGCAAATCATCCCCGCTTGAAAGAATTATCGAAAGAGAAAAATGAAATATAAAACCTTGCGCTCGATTGTCCGTTTTGTGATGAATATTATCGCCGATGTGGAAGTGGTCGGCATGGATAAACTGCCCGAAGGCAGCGCCATGATTGCCGCGAATCATTTGGGTCGGTTGGATACGGCTGTGCTTTTATACCTGATTGACCGCGAAGACATTATCATGGCGGTCGCCGAAAAGTATAAAGACCATCCGCTGTTTGGCGCAATCGGCAAAGCGGTGGACGCTATCTGGCTCAATCGCTTCGATGTGGATTACGCGGCGCTGCGCGAAATTCTAGCGCGGATGAAGAAAGGCGGATTGATGGTCATTGCGCCCGAAGGAACGCGCTCCAAAACGGAGGCGCTGCAAGAAGCCAAAATGGGAGCCGCCTTCCTCGCCAGCAAAAGCGGATATCCCATCCTGCCCGTCGCGTTGATTGGCACGGAAGACCGCGGCATTGTCGCCAACATGAAGCGTTTTCGCAAATCGAAAATCAAAGTAGTGGCGGGCGAACTGATGACGATTGAAATTCCTCACGGCAAGGGGCGCGAGGAAGCGCTGAAGCAAGCCACCGACGAACTCATGTGCCGCATTGCGGCGAATCTCCCTGAGAAATATCGCGGCGTGTATGCCGAACATCCGCGATTGAAAGCGATGTTGGGGGAAATCCGCTAACAGAATTTACATCCGCGTTTTTCGGCTTCGACGATGGCTTGATCGCTCGACCAGAAGAAATTCTCCGCGCCGATTAAATTCACAAGACCGCCGCGCTCCATCATATTGCGCGCATTGTCGTGAACGCCCGCGAACATGAGCGTCCCGCCGCGTTGATGCACGCGCTCGTATAAACGATGAATCGATTCGAGTCCGGCGGTATCTATGAGCGATACGCCGCGCATGGAGAGAATGAGCGCGTGCGTCTCCGTCAGGTTTGCAAACGCTTCGTTGAATTGTCCCGTCGCCGCGAAGAAGAGCGGACCCGTGAGGAAGGCGACGCGCACATGCTTGCACTTTCCTTCCGTAGCGATGCCGCGCTGTTTTAACCTGTCAATATTGATTTCCTGAACTTCAATATCAATGCCCGCGATTTTATTCAAGAAGACCGCGCCCGCGAGGAAAGAGCCGATCATAATGGCTAGATCGGAAGAGCACAC
>JAQTWR010000036.1 GCA_028689195.1 Anaerolineales bacterium
ATAGTTTAATTTGCAGATGATGAATTTCGCGTTCCGTATCGCGCAAGTGACAGGCGACCTCGGCGAACGACCAATCATCGGGCGTGGATTCGCGCGGCGAAGAGGAAAGGTCGCGTCCGCGCGCAAGACCGTTCATCGCGGCGGGCGTGGCGGAGAGAATTCCCAAAACGGAATCAACCGATTTGAACGATGGGATCAGCGCGTCGAGGTTTGCGGATTCGATCCACGCCCGCAAATCGGATAAAGTCCCGCGCGCTTCTTTTTCGGGAGATGCGGATTTTCCGTTGACGTAATATGTCGCCAATCCGAGTTTTTTTGCGGGGATGATGTCGCGCTCCATGTCGTTGCCCGCCATCAATACGGGACCATCCGCCCAGCCCATGCGCCCAAGAACTTCAGCGTAATATGCGGAATGCGTTTTTGAAAAATGGAAATGTTCAAATGAGGAGACCAACTCAAACTGTTCAGGCTCGAAACCCGCCCAGCGCAAACGGTGATTTGTCGCTTTGCGCGGCAGCAGCGGATCGGTGGCGATTGCCACGCGAAAGCCCTGCGCGAGCGCCC
Source organism: Anaerolineales bacterium (assembly GCA_028689195.1). Taxonomy (GTDB): domain Bacteria; phylum Chloroflexota; class Anaerolineae; order Anaerolineales; family Villigracilaceae; genus Villigracilis. The sequence goes on from JAQTWR010000036.1 coordinate 565, forward strand.
ACTCTACAAAGAGTTTGGCTTCGGGCTTCGGGGAGGTTAATCCCTGCAAGGTTGGGAATATGCGGTCGTAAAAGTTTTCAATTGCGGGGTCGAGTTCATTTTGCGAAACGCCGACCTGCGGAATAAACTCGGATTCAAAAACTTCTTTCAACGTGCGCGAAAAATCCCCGCTTTCGTTCATCAGGGCTGTGGCTGCAAGCAGGGCGCGCAACATCACATTGGGCGCAATTTGCGGCGCGAGTTCCTTCGCCAACGCCTGAAAATAAGCGGGGATGAAGGTTTCCTGATTCGTATTTAGCAGGGTATCGTCGAGGTCGAGCAGGAGTGTGAGCGTCATAGGCGTAAAACGACATTTATGTCGTTGATAAAAACCGCGACATAAATGTCGCGGTTCTATTCTTTGACTTCAAAATTAAACGGCAAAGAGTGACATTCCCCGCAGCCGATTTGCGGCTCGTTGACGTTGCGATTTGACTTCTCGCAAAACGCGCCGACCAACACGCGGCGTTGAAACATGGCGGCAAGCGGGCGCCCGACGGTAACTTTCAACTTCATGTATTGACAGGAATTCGCGCGCGCAATTTCAGGGATAGGGCAGGTCTTGCACAGGTCGCGCGTCCATTCCTGTCCCTGCGATTTGAGCAGGCGGCATTCTTCCACATTACGACCACGAAAGTAATCGCCGTAGAAATGCTCGCATTCGCGTCCAGCGGGGGTTTTCATGGAGAGAGGAGCGCGCTACACCCGCGTCACATACTCGCCCGTGCGCGTGTCTACGCGGATGGTATCGCCGACGTTCACAAAATTGGGACATTGCACCTGAACGCCGGTGGAAGTGATGACCTTCTTGGTCACGCCCGTGGCGGTATCGCCGCGAATTGCCATGGCGGCTTCGACGACTTTCAAATCCACCGAGGTGGGAATTTCCACGTCAATCGGTTCGCCTTTGTAGAAAGTGATTTTCACTTCCATGCCTTCAGTTAGGTACTGGGCGCTTTCGCCCAACGATTCTTTCCGAATGGCGGGCTGTTCAAAGGTTTCGCTGTCCATAAAGTAATAGAGATCGCCGTCGTTATAGAGATATGAGACATTGGCAAAATCGAGACTGACGTCCTGCACCGATTGACCCGAGTTGAACGTGCGCTCAATGTTCGCGCCGGTCAGCAAGTTGCGGGCTTTCACTTTGATATTGGCGTTGCCGCGTCCCGTTTTGTTATGGCTGTAATCCAATACTTTTAGCAGATTACCGTCCAGTTCGAATGTGACGCCTTTACGAAGTTCGTTTACATCTATCATACTTACGCTTTCCTTGATTGTTGAATTTTTTACGAGCGGGCGGATTATACCAAAAAGTTTAATGCGAGCGTTCCGAGTTCGGGTCGTCGGTCAACAACTGAACGGCGTGAGGCAAAACAGATAAGATCGTTTGCAGATTTTCCACCGCGCCTTTGGGGCTGCCGGGCAGGTTGATGATGAGCGCGCGTCCGCGAATGCCCGCGACGGCGCGCGAGAGCATGGCGTGCGGGGTCTTCTTCAAACTTTCGGCGCGCATTACTTCGGCGAGACCGGGCGCGTCGCGTTGGATAACGGCGCGGGTGGCTTCGGGAGTTACATCGCGCGGGGCAAAGCCTGTCCCGCCTGTGGTGAGGATGACATCAAAGCCGCCGCCGTCCGCCCATTCGATTAATGCGGCGCGGATGGAGGCTTCGTCGTCGGGCAGAATTCTCTGCGCCGCGACCACCCACCCCCGAGCGCGGATCAATTCCGCCAGCGCAGGACCCGAAGCGTCGGGACGCTCCCCGCGCGCAGAGCGGTCGGAAAGAGTCAGAATCCCAAATCGAATGGTCATGGAGTTTATTTCCCTAAAACAATTATCCCCGCGCCGTCGGAATTCACGCCGATTGAATCAAGTTCTTCAACATTGCAATCAACTCGTCGGGCATATACGGCTTGAGCAGAAAACCGTCTGCGCCGCGCGCCATACATTCGTCCTTCACGCTCGACCCCGAAGACATAATCACGCGCACCTTGGCGGTGTCTTTGGATTTACGAAGCGCTTCCAAAATATGCAAGCCGTTTTGGTGCAACAAGTGGACGTCCAGTAAAAGCGCGTCGGGGTTTTCGGCGCGCACAGCGGAGGGAACGTCCGCATCCGCCGCTAACGCCGCCACCTCGAAACCTTCCATTTTCAACAGAGTTTTCAAAAGGGAAACCATTATCGCGTCGTCTTCAGCGAGCATTATTTTTGCTTTTGTGGCTTTTGACATTTTTCTTTGCTTTCGTCGTTTTAGTTTTTTTCTTAATCGGTTTTGAGGCTTTCTTCTTTTCGGGCTTTGCCTTTTCCAACGCGGCGTTGATTACGTCATCCACCGATTCGGCGAAGATGAATTTCATCGCGCCTCTGATTTCTTCGGGAACGTCGTCGAGGTCTTGCTCGTTGCGCTTCGGCATGATGATGGTCGTCAATCCGTTGCGATGCGCCGCCAATACTTTTTCTTTGAGTCCGCCGATTGCCAGCACCTGTCCGCGCAGGGTGATCTCGCCGGTCATGCCGACCTGCGGCTTGACTTTGCGTCCCGTAATCAAAGATACCAGAGAAGTCGCCAGCGTCACCCCCGCCGAAGGTCCGTCCTTTGGCTGCGCGCCCGAAGGAATGTGCATGTGAATATCGAAGTTGTTGAAAAAATCATCCGAGATTTTGAATTCATGCGCGTGCGAACGGACGTAAGACAGCGCCGCGCGCGCCGACTCTTGCATCACATTGCCGATGGAACCCGTTAATTGAAAGCCGCGTCCGCCGGGCATGAAGGTAGATTCGACAAACAGAATATCGCCGCCGAAGGAAGTCCACGCAAGACCTGGCACAACGCCGGGGATAGCCGTGCGTTTGTTCAACTCTTCGGGACCAAAGAAAATAGGATGGTCGAGATATTCTTCCACCAAAGTTGGCGTGATCTCGAATTTTTTACTACCCTCTTCCGCGATCTTCGTCCCTACTTTGCGGCAGACCGCGCCGATCTTGCGCTCCAAATTGCGCACGCCCGCCTCGCGCGTATATTGGCGGATAATCATTTGCAAAGATTCGTCGCTGAACGCAACTTCGTCTTCATGCAAACTGTTCTCGCGGATTTGTCGCGGAATCAAATATCCGCGCGCGATTGCCATCTTCTCGTTTTCGGTATACCCCGAAAGGAAGATGATTTCCATGCGGTCGCGTAATGGACCCGGAATCGTCTCCAGCGTGTTTGCGGTTGTGATAAAGAAAACCTGCGAAAGGTCGTAAGCCACTTCGAGAGAGTTATCGCGGAACTCGCCGTTTTGTTCGGGGTCGAGCACTTCGAGCAAAGCGGAAGACGGATCGCCGTGAAAATCGTAGGTGAGTTTATCCACTTCGTCGAGCATGAAAACAGGATTTTTAGAATCGACGCGGCGCAGCGATTGCAGAATACGCCCGGGCATCGCGCCGATATAAGTGCGGCGATGTCCGCGAATTTCGGCTTCGTCGCGCACGCCGCCCAACGAAGCGCGGATGAACTTGCGTTCCATCGCGCGCGCAATGGATTGTCCCAGCGACGTTTTGCCCACGCCGGGAGGTCCTACAAAACATAAAATCACGCCTTCGCGCTCACGGCGGATCAAATCGTCCGAAACGGTTTTTTCTTCGTCTTTGCGGTCAATGCGTAATTTGCGAATCGCAAGGAATTCGAGGATGCGGTCTTTCACATCCTCCAACCCGTAATGGTCTTTATTCAATATTTCGCGCGCGTGCGCCACGTCTAGGTTGTCCACTGTGGATGTAGACCACGGCAAAGTGACGAGCCAATCCAAATAAGTGCGGATGACTCCGTACTCGGCGGCGGCGGTTGGCAAACGCGATAGACGCTCCAACTCGCGCTTGGCTTGTTTGTGCGCCTCTTCGGGCATTTTCGCGTCTTCGATTTTTTGGCGGAATTCTTCGGTCTCGACGGCTTGCTCGTCTCTATCGCCCAGTTCGCGCTGAATGGCTTTCATCTGCTCGCGCAGGAAATATTCGCGCTGGACTTTTTCGATTTCGCCGCGCGCTTCGTTTTGAATCTTCTGCCCAATTTGCAGCACTTCGGCTTCGCGCACAAGCAAGCCGATTAATTTCTTAAGTTTCTCGTACACTGAATCCAGTTCGAGGATTTCCTGCGCGTCCTTTAGTTCGATGCGCTGAAAGTTCGCGATGGTGTACGCGGTTTGAAGCGGGTCTTCCAGCGAGGTGATCGAGCCTGCCAATTCCTCGGGGAACGAGGGAATCATCTGCGTAATCTGCTGGAATTGATCGCGCGCGTTGCGCGCCAGCGCGCTGGTTTCGATGTTGTCTTCTTCAGTCTCAGGCAGCAACTGAATCCGCGCCTTGAGATACGGCTCTTCCGAAACAAATTCTTCCACGCGGAAGCGTTTCATCCCCTGAACAAGCAAGCGCACCGTGCCGTCTGGCGCGCGCAATAGACGATGCACGGTGGCAATCGTCCCAATTTGGTACAACTCGCCGGGACCCGGTGTTTCCTTCTCTGGATCAAGCGCGGCAACCAAGCCGACGAGTTTATCGCCGCCGACGACGTCGTCTACCAGGCGGATGGAGCGCGCCTGTCCTACCGTCAAGGGGACGGCGGTATTCGGGTATACGACAACCCCGCGCAGCGGCAGGATGGGCAGTATATCGGGGAAATTTGGCTCTTCGCTCTTCGCGTCGTTCTCGGTCGCGTTTGCGTCGTCTTCATTTTTGGAGGAACGCGAAAGAGCCGACGACATGAACTTTTTAATCAGTTCCTCGTCGGTTTCGCCAATGGATTGAAAAAAATCATGGATACCGGTTTGCCACCGTTCAGCGGGCATATTGTTATTCGACCTTGATTTGATTGTTGCTTTCTTTGGGGAGGGTGACGGTTAAAAATCCGTCTTTGTATTCCGCGCGCGAGCGCTCGACAGACACAGGACACGGCAAGCCAATGGAACTTGCAAACTTGCCGAAGCGTATTTCCATTTGATGATACGCGCGCCTTCCGAGAGAATCCGGACGAACGCCTGAAATATGCAAGGTGTGGTTTTCGAGAGACACTTCGAAATCTTCTTCGCGCATTCCCGCAATCTCTACGCGGACAATGTAAGCCGCGTCCGTTTCGTATACGTCCGTAGGCGGACTCCAGATTGTAGAGCGCACCTGCCAGCTAACGGCGTGAAGAACTTCGCGGCGGACTTCCATAAGAGATACGCCCGTTTTACGAACAATAGTAGGCATATACCTGCTCCTTCATAAATAGACCCGACGGGGTTTCGCAAAACGCCCCGTCAGGTCTTGAAGTTTACTTGCCTTGCGCTTCTTTTACGGCAGCCAACACTTCTTCGTAATTTGGTTCGTCGCCATTGGTGGGCATATACGCCACATAGCGAACAATGCGTTTTTTGTCCACTACAAAAACGGCGCGGCGTAAAATGCGGACTTCATCCATAAGAACGCCATACTTCTTGCCGAAGTCGGTTTTGACTACGTCCGAGACGGTCATCACCTGGTCAATACCTGCCGCGCCGCACCAGCGTTTTTGCGCGATGGGCAAATCGGTACTGACGACCATGATGGCGACGTCCTTGCCGAGTTTGGCGGCTTCTTCGTTGAAGCGGCGCGTTTCGCGGTCGCAGACGGGCGTATCTAACGAAGGGACTGCGGCAATAACGCGAATTTTACGCGGCGTCTCTTTGAAGGCTTTGCTCATAGACCAGTCGTTTTTTTGGATCGTGAAATCGGGGGCTTTCTGCCCAACTACAATATCGTCGCCGATGACGGTTACTTCTTGTCCGGCAAATTTAATTAATCCCGTTCGTTTTTTGATAGCCATTTGTTTCTCCTGTAAATCGTTAGTAAATTTATTGAAACCAACGCATATTCATTTAAAAATGATGTGGTATAGTGCCCCTACTAGGAATCGAACCTAGATCGACGGTTTAGAAGACCGTTGCTTTGTCCATTAAGCTATAAGGGCTTGTATGAGAAAATGTAGCGCATGTCACCAAGTAAAACCAGAAACAGAGTTTTATAAAAAAGGAAAAAGCGGAAGGTTGAACTCTCTTTGCAAGAACTGTTTCAACGACTACTGCCAGAAAAGATGGGTCTCTCGAAAGAAACTCGCTATTCAATACTTAGGCGGCAAATGCTCGCGTTGCGGTTATAACAAACATTATGCGGCAATGCAATTTCATCATGTAGGTCGCAAGGATTTTTCGTGGATCAAACTCAGACTACTCAAATGGGAAAGGGTAATACAAGAGTTGGATAAATGCGTTCTCCTTTGCGCGAACTGCCATGCAATTGCGCATTCGCTAGAGCCTTAACTACCTTTGAGCGTATTCTATCAAAAATCAATCCCTTTATCAGGGTTTGAGACGCTTGCTTGATATGGTCTCAAGCCGCGATAAACGCGCGGACCGGCAATCGTCCGCAAGATGATGTCGGCGGGTCTATTCAATCGTTTGCCAATATCTTCCGCAGACATAGGGACGTTTCCATTGGCGAGGAAAATACGGAAGACCGCTTCGACAACGGCGGTATGCGCGCCGGTAAATTCGGGCAGGAACGCGCAATGACTCATCAGCGCATGTTGAATTCCATCCACCAATTTTACTTCCGCCGTGACGGGGTCAACCCAGTCAATCATCCCGCCGTCTTCGGCGTCGGCAAAAATTTCTTGATGCTCAGGACATAACAGCGAAATCAGAAAAACGCGCCAATCGCTCTCGTTCTGCCGCCACCAGTCAAAATCAATATGGAACGGCGTTGTGATCGAAGGTTTTAGTAGACTCATTCCTGCTCCTCATTCAAGCGAAAATGCAAATCGCCGACATGCTTGAAGATGGGATTGGTCTCCAACAAAGCGAAGATGGGCGCGGGCGGTACGCGGCGCACGAGGTTGACGGCGGCGTATAACTCCTGCGCGTGAACGTGTCCTTGCGGATTCGACTTCATCAATTCACGCATAACCAACAATACCAGTTCTTCAAAAGGACGCTTCTTCTCCCAAACGGGATCGAGCGACTTGAAATCAGGCACATGAATAACCATGCGGTCGTTGAACTCTGCGGTAATCGGCTGCTTCAACATGGCAAAGACGAAACCTCCGTCCTTACCGACCATAACGGTACGCACCCAATCTTTGGAAGACCGCTGGCTCTTTACCTCGACAACCACCTCGCCCGGATTTTCGCCGGGGTACAACTGCACAAGCGAACCGGGAATCAACTGGTGAGACTTATACCACTCGCGCAAGCCGTACACATAGCCGCCGTTAAGAATAACCCAAGCGGGGATAGTTTGCCCAGTCTTGCCGTCTACGAGGGTAAAACGCACGCGGGAAGACTCGTACGCGGTAGGAAACAACTTGCGCGCCCGGGCAGACATGGGGAGAGTCCCGGCGCGAAGATGGGGGTAGATCAGCGAAATTGTGACGGGGGAAACCGCCTTTTGCGAATCCAAACTCTGCTCGGGAGTCAGCTCGTCGTCCAATTGCGCTTCAAGGTTTATCATTTCCGGGCTTAAAACGCTGCGGTCATGTTCGATTTCGACGTAACGCAGCGGGGGCGGAACCTCGCGCACAAAATCAGGTTCGAGGCGGCGCAGACACCACAAGATCTGCCCGGCGGGTCCAACTTCATCGAAGCGCTCGTCTTGTTCCAAAGCGTAATTCAAGGAGAATTCCACCAGTTTTGGATTGACGTTTGCGGGCAATTCGATGTCCTTCATCAGGGCTTCGGTGAGCATGGGTTCGCCCGCCGACATATCCAAAACCGCTTCGGCAAGATTCAATTGCCCTTGATTGACGTCAATCAACAAAGCGCGCGGAAACCAACGACCCGCAATCTTCACCAAGCCTTCGTCGGAATTGAGCGCAGCCTCGAGTTTTTTCTCGATTTTTCCGCCGTACTCGTCCAAAACAGAGGCGGGATTCATATTGTCGTCTTCGGGAAGGGCAATGGGGGCTTCATTCAAAGTATGATCTTGAAGGTTCGCGGCAAACATGCGTTCCGAGCCGTCATCCATAGCGACGGTCAATACGTCAAAATCAGAGACGGACGGATTAACGCCCGCGCGAACAGCCGTTACCCTGCCGCGACTCCACGCCAGAGCGGGAAATATCAATTCTTCGTCGGTCTGATATTTCTCTTTGGGGAGGAAACTCCTACCGCCGGATTTTTGCTTGCTTTCCGCTGCGGCGCGTTCCGCTCTGATGCGCGCATCGACGAATTCAAATAAAAGATCGCGCGCGGTTAACGGCGTCTCTCGTTCAAATAAAAAATTATGCAGATTTTCAATATCATGCGGGGCAATCTGGATGGACGACCAATATTCGGTGGGAAGTGAAAATGCGCTTACCATACTCAACCTTGAAATGAATTTGTGCCTAATATACGGCAAGATGATTATACCTTAGCTTATGTTTCCTTCCTATGTTTTTAACGAAACGACGCGCGGATTAGCAATCGCTTAATTCGCGCAAGCATTTTGCAAACGCGGGTACAATATTTTATATGGAACAATATATCGCTTTTTTACGCGCCATCAACGTCGGCGGTCATAAGGTCATAAAAATGGAAGACTTGCGCGGCATGTTCGAATCCTATGGGTTTGCGAACGTCTCCACCTACATCAACAGCGGGAATGTAATCTTTGAATCTGGCGAAAAAATTTTATCAGAGGGTCGCATCGAAGATCGGCTCGAAAAATCGCTGGGATACAAAGTCGAAATTTTCCTGAGAACCATGCGGGAAATAAAAAATATCGCGGCGCATACGCCCTTCCAAGCGCGGGATGGCGAAACCGTGCATGTCGTCTTTTTGCGCGAAGCGCCCGATAAACAGGCGCAACAAGCGTTAGCGTCTCTCAAAAGCGAGGCGGACGATTTTGCGGCTATAGGTAAAGAAATATACAACCTGCGCCGCGACAAAGATAAATCCATCTTCTCGAACAATTTCATCGAGAAGGCAATTAAATCTCCCGCAACCACGCGAAACTTGACGACGATACTAAAAATCGTTGAAAAATACGGCTCGCGAGGCGGCAGAGTTGATGAAAAATTATTGGCGACACCATGAATATTCCCGATAGAATCATTTCAGAAATGGAACTCAAACGCAATACGGGCGAGCGCGGCGCGCGGAAATTTATCGCATACAAAGGCGTTGTGTACGATGTGACCGATTGCCCCAAATGGAAAATGGATATGCACGAAAATCTGCACTTTCCGGGTCAAGACCTGACGGGCGAATTGGACGAAGCGCCGCACAAAGAAGACGCGCTGGGCAGGCCATGCGTAAAAGTCGTTGGAAGGTTGGCAAGTTGAAAATGACCGAGAAAAAGAATGCGATTCCGCGCAAATTTGTTACCTTGTGCGGACGCGTTTTTCTTAATACCGACCCGCAATATTTTCCCAGAGCCCCATATCGCGGGCGCACCCTCCGCTTTTGTACAGACGCTTGTCTCGGCGCGTTTTTAGCCGATCCCGATCTGTTTTATAAAATGCACCGAAATTCAGAACACAAACCCACGAATGCCGCATAATTTATTGGTACGGAGAAAATAATGCATTCCCCTCAAAAAACAATTCATTACGAACAATATGAATTCCAAAAATGGAAATCATTCGACGCGGAAACGGTCGTCGAAGCGCCCGTGTCGCTGACCGTGAACGGCGAAGCGTGGATTACCTTCATGTGTACGCCCATTCAATTGGAAGCCCTCGCAATTGGATTCCTCTATAATGAAGGGATTATCGAAACAATAGACGAAGTGGCGGAGGCGCGGGTTTGCCAACATGGCGATAACGTGGACGTGTGGCTGAATCACGCGGCGCAGCAGCCCGCTTCGTGGAGGCGGACTTCGGGATGCGCGGGCGGCGCGACGGCGGTTGATCTATTGACGCGGCAGAATATTTCGCTGGACAGAATCAACTTCGCGGTCGCAGCAGACGCGGTCGGCGGGCTTATCGAGGCGTTGTTTGAATCCCAATCGCTGTATCAAGATACGGGCGGAGTCCACACATCCGCATTAAGCGACGGAGAAAAAATCCTCGTCTCGGCGGAAGATATTGGCAGACACAACACGCTGGATAAAATCGCGGGGTTGTGTTTGATGAACAATATTTTTCCAGATAAACGCATTTTAATTACAACCGGCAGAATCAGCTCGGAGATGCTGCAAAAAGCCGCGCGCCTGAACGCGCCGATTTTGATTTCGCGCACGTCGCCGAGTTCGCTTTCGATAGAGATGGCGGAGCGGTACGGCGTGACGTTGATCGGGTACGCGCGCAGGCATCGGTATAATGTGTACTCAAATCCGCAAAGAGTTGGTTTATAAAAATGTCCAAATCGCCATATTACGACAAACAAGGTCTTTGGGCGCTATTTTTGATATGCGCCTTCCCGCTCTTTTTTTGGACCTTGCTGCTTGCCTTCAGAGACGTTTCATGGCTGACCGCGCGCACGAATATATGGGACGCAATCGGCGTGATTTCCTATGGCATGATTTTCGCGTTTATAGAAAGCCTCCTTTTTTTTATTGTCGCCGCCGCGCTGGGATTTTTAGTCTCGCGCGCGTGGAGCGTCGAGAGGCGCGTCGCGCTGCTCGGCGTTTTGGCGCTCATCATCGCGCTCTGGGCGATAGCCGCGCAGACGTATTTCCTTCTTGGTGCAAAACTTCCCGCCGCGCTTGCTCAATTTCTCATAACCACAAAACGCCCCGTGTTGACGATGTACGTCATTGCGCTGGCGCTCGTCGCCCCTTCGATAAGCGTCCCGACATATCTCATCCTTCACTCAGAGAAAAGCCTGAAAGCCGCGCAAGATTTGATGGAAAGAATCTCCACGCTAACCATGCTCTATCTCTTTCTCGCTTTCGTCGGATTAATCATCATCATTATCAGGAACATACCATGACGATTACATTTGCAGATATTCGCCAAGCCGCAGAACGAATTTTTCCCTACGCGCACCGCACGCCCGTATTGACCAATGCAAGCCTGAATCAAAAAACGGGCGCGCAAGTATTTCTCAAATGCGAGAATTTCCAGAAGGTCGGCGCGTTCAAATTTCGCGGAGCGTGCAACGCGGTTTATTCCCTGCGCGATGAAGAATCTACGCGCGGAGTAGCCACCCACTCTTCAGGGAATCACGCGCAAGCGCTGGCGCTCGCCGCAAAGATTCGCGGCATCCCCGCTTATATCGTCATGCCGAATAACGCGCCCACCGTCAAAAAAGACGCGGTCGCGGGCTATGGCGGAATCATCACCTTCTGCGAACCAACTCTCGCGGCGCGCGAATCCACGCTTGCGGAGGTGGTCGGCAAAACCGGCGCGGCGGTTGTGCATCCATACAACGATGAAAGAGTCATCGCGGGACAGGGAACCGCCGCGCTCGAACTGCTCGAAGATGTCCCCGATCTCGACGTTATCATCGCGCCCGTCGGCGGCGGCGGATTGTTAAGCGGCGCTGCTATCGCGGCGACGGAATTCAAAAAAGGAATCCGCGTGATTGCAGGCGAACCAGAAATGGCAGACGACGCTTTTCGCTCCATGCAGGCGGGGAAAATCATCCCTTCTGAAAATCCAAAAACCATCGCGGACGGGCTGCTCACTTCGCTGGGAGATTTGACCTTCCCGATTATTCAGCAGCGCGTCGAGCAAATCGTCACCGTCAGCGAGGCGGGGATTATAGAAACAATGAAATACGTTTGGGAGCGCGCAAAAATAATCATCGAGCCTTCGTCGGCTGTGGCGCTCGGCGTTTTGTGGGAAAAGAAAATTGACTTGTCTGGCTTGAACGTGGGCGTGATAATCAGCGGCGGCAATGTGGATTTGGGGAAATTGCCGTGGCGCTAGGTTATCTCGTATAATATGCGTCGCGTCCGTCTTTTTGATTCTTGTCGCAAAGCGGTCAGATTTTTTGACGAGCAAGGCGTTACGTAATTACCAAACTCTTTTATAAGGATTCGCCCATGAACATCACCTTGAAAATCAACGGAATTGAACACGCGCTTGAACTTGCGCCCTCCACGACTTTGCTCCACGCGCTGCGCGGACTTGGCTTTCACGGCGTCAAATTTGGCGACGAAGACGGGCTTTCTGGGTCGGATACGATTCTATTAAATGG
>JAQTWR010000037.1 GCA_028689195.1 Anaerolineales bacterium
ATCAACCAGCGCGGCGAGAATATCGGTTTGATTAACGCGCTGCTGCAACTCGATGACCTGCGTTTGCAGGCGCGATACTTCCGCTTCTAATTCCGCGTTGCGGGCGCGTAAAGAAGCGATATCGCGCGGCGCGGTAACGAAATCTTGAAAGCCGAGATAGCGCGAAGATATCCATGTTTGTATTTCAACCCAAACCGAACTAAATTGCCTGGAAGCGCCGCCGAAGAAACCGCCGAGCGCCAGGGCAAGGATTCCCCCAACTATGAGAAAAATAATCGTCGTTTGTAAAGTGCGCGAGTTCATGCCGCGTTAACTGGGAATGTGGCGCGTGCTGCCGCGTTCCAAGCCGACCAAGTAACGTCCAAGTACGGGGAGGTCTTCAAAAATCATGGCTGCGCCGCGCGCAACACAGGTGAGCGAATCTTCGGCGACCCAAACGCGCAACTTCAATTCGTCCGTCATGCGTTCAGCCAATCCTTGCAAGAGCGCGCCGCCGCCCGCAAGGCAAATACCTACGTCCATTAAATCCGCGACGATTTCCGGCGGCACTTCGTCCAGCGCGTCGCGCACGGTGTCAATAATCACCTGCACAGAACTGGAGAGCGCCTCGCGGATTTCGACGGAAGAAATTTCAACCGTCTCCGGCAGCCCCGTGACCAGATTTCGTCCGCGCACTTCCATCGTTTTTTCAGGGTGCAGCGGATACGCCGAACCAATCTGCCATTTGATTTGTTCCGCGTTGCCTTCGCCGATGAGTAAATTATATTTGTTGCGAAGATACTGAACCACGTCCTGATCCATCTCGTCGCCGGCGGCGCGTAACGAACGCGATGCGACGACTCCGCTCATGGATAGCACCGCCACTTCGGTTGTTCCGCCGCCAATATCCACCACCATCGAGCCGCGAATTTCTCCGACGGGCAGTCCCGCTCCCAGCGCGGCGGCGATTGGTTCTTCAATCAACATCGCTTGGCGCGCGCCCGACGCCATAACTGCGTCGTAGACCGCGCGCTTTTCCACTTCCGTTACGCCGGTGGGTAGCCCCACAATCACGCGCGGACGCGGCAAGGGAACCATGCTTTGCTCATGCACCTTGCCGATGAAATATTCAAGCATAACGCGGGTAACGTCGAACTCGGCGATGACCCCGTCGCGAATAGGACGCACCACCATTACGTTGCTCGGCGTGCGCCCGACCATTTCCTTTGCCTCGAGACCAATCGCCAACGGTTGACGTAATTTCTTGTCAACAGTGACCCATGAGGGTTCGTTAATCACGATCCCTTTGCCGCGAACATGCACCAATGTGTTGGCGGTGCCGAGGTCAATGGCGATATCCAGAGAAAAAAGGCCTAACAGCCAGTTAATAGGGTTGAAGGCCAATGCAGACTCCTAAGTAAAGTATCATAAAATGCGATTTCGTTCGGCGCATTATACCATGAGGCTTAAAATTTGATTTTTTGGCGCGTAACTCTCCAACAGATAAAGAGTTATAACAGCAGGACTTTCGCGCGCCTTGCTCATCGTTTGAGGCGACAGGCGAAAACCCGAAACATAAAAATTTCCTATGGAGGAAGCCATGCCCAAACTTGCAGTCGTAACCGACAGCACCGCTTATATTCCGGACGAATATGTCAAGCGGCATAATATCACCGTCGCCCCTCAGGTCTTGATCTGGGATAACGAAACGCTTCGAGATGGCGTGGATATTCAGCCGGGCGAGTTTTATACCCGTTTGAAAACGTCGAAATCCATGCCGACCACGTCGCAGGTATCCATCGTTGATATGCAGTCCATTTTCCAATCGCTTGTGGATCAGGATTTTGAAGTGTTGGGGATTTTCATCTCGTCCAAACTTTCGGGGACTTTGCAATCGGCGATTCAAGCCAAAGAGATGATGGGCAGCGCCGGCGATAAAGTAAGCCTTGTAGACAGCCAAACCACGGCAATGGCGTTGGGCTTTCAGGCGTTGGCTGCGGTGCGCGCGTCGGAAGCGGGCGCAAGCATGAAGGACTGCGCCGAAATCGCTGCAACCGGATATCAGCGCAGCGGCATTTTCTTCGCAGTGGATACTTTGGAATTTCTGCATCGCGGCGGGCGGATTGGCGGCGCGCAGAAATTTTTCGGCACGGTGCTGAACCTGAAGCCAATTCTTGCCGTTCAAAATGGGCGCGTGGAAGGCATTGAACGCATCCGCACCAAAGGCAAAGCCATTGACCGTGTTCTCGAACTCCTTGCCGAACAGACAAAGGGAAAGTCCAATGTCCGTCTTGCTACGCTGCACGCAAACGCGGCGGAAGAAGCCAAATCCCTGCTTGACCGCGCCGTCAAGGAATTAAATCCTGTAGAAACGATTTTTACCGAAGTCAGTCCCGTCGTAGGCACGCATGCCGGTCCCGGCACAGTGGGCATTGCTTATATGTTTGACTGAGCGCGGCTTCCGTTTGCCGCAAAGCGCGTCACAAATTCAATTTGAGGCGTAATATATTGTGAGCGTGCGTTGTCTACGGCGATGTAGTCCATTTCATTTTTTTTCTAAAGGAGAACTATCCAATGAAACGCAATATGTCCAATCTTGATCGTGCCATTCGTGTCGTCCTCGCCGTTATTTTCGCTTATTTGTATTTTAGCGGAATCGTGGCTGGAACCCTCGGCGTTGTGCTGGTTGTTTTGGGAGCGGTGTTCCTGCTTACCGCGGTAATTGGCTTTTGCCCGTTATATGTGCCCTTCAAAATTAATACAGGCAAATAAATCTGCAACCCCCTAAAGGCGTTATAAACTTTTAGGGGGTTCTTTTTCTTATGAACAAAATAGATTTTCAACAAAAAATTTCGCAATCTGACAAGCCCGTCATCGTTGATTTTTGGGCGGGTTGGTGCGCTCCGTGCATGATGACCAAACCGATTCTCGAAAAACTCGCCAAAGAATATGATGACAGGGTTCAATTCATGCCGATCAACGCGGATGACTCGCGCGAAGTTCTTGAACAATTCAGGGTTTTCGGAATCCCGACTGTGATCACGCTCCGCAACGGGAAGGAAGTGGGGCGCGTGACCGGCGCGCAGAACGAAGCAAACTATCGCGCCATGTTTGACGCGCTGGCTGAGGGCAGGGAAGTCAAAGTTCCGCTTACGCCGTTTGACCGTATGCTGCGACTCGGAGCAGGCGGATTATTTATGGTTATCGGTATTTCAACGGGCAGTTGGCTTCTTGGCGTCATCGGCGCAATTCTCGCTTTTATGGGGATTTATGACCGATGCCCCTTGTGGAACGCAATTACGGGCATGTTCAAACGCAAGTAATCCCACCCTCGCGATAAAGTTTACGCGCGGCTTCGGATTCGTTCGAAGCCGCTTTGTTTGCTATAATCGCGCTATGAGTCATATCACCCCACTTGTTATCGGCATCGCAGGCGGATCAGGATCGGGCAAAACCACCGTCGCAAAAGAAATCCTCAATCGCGTCGGCGCGGATCGTATCGCTTACCTTCAACACGATTCGTATTACAAAGACTTGAGCGGATTGCCGCCAACGCTGCGGCAGGAAATCAATTTTGATCATCCGCATTCTCTCGAAACCGAGCTGCTTATCGCGCATATCGAAACCTTGCGCGAACGCCGTTCCGTCGAAGTTCCCATTTACGATTTTTCAACGCACAGCCGCACAGCGCAGACTTTTACCGTCTCGCCGCGCGGCGTGATACTCGTCGAGGGAATTCTTATCTTTGCAGAACCTGAATTACGAAAACTTTTCGACGTAAAGATTTTCGTAGATACCGACGCCGACCTGCGCTTCATTCGTCGCTTATATCGCGATATTACCGAGCGCGGGCGCACGACAGAATCGGTCATCAAACAATATCAGGATACCGTGCGCCCCATGCACCTCGAATTTGTGGAGCCGTCCAAACGCTACGCGGATGTAATCATCCCCGAAGGCGGATTCAATACCGCCGCGTTGGATATGGTGGTGGCAAGAATCGAATCATTATTGTAGAAAACCCTCACCCCTAACGCCTCTTTCAATAAGTGAAAGGTATTTAACTCGGCAGGGGATGAGGGAGAATATCAACTCACACAAGGAGACTTTTAGAATGACAAAACAATGGAATAATCCCCCCGCAATGCAGATTGACCCGACAAAGAGTTACAAGGCGCGTATGGAAACCGACAAAGGCGTTATGGTCATTGAATTGTTTGCAGATAAAGCGCCTGTGACCGTCAATAATTTTGTCTTTCTCGCGCGCGAAGGATTTTACGACGGCGTAATCTTTCATCGCGTTATCGGCAACTTCATGGCGCAAGGCGGCGACCCCACCGGCACGGGCAGGGGCGGACCCGGCTACCGCTTTCAAGATGAATTTCATCCCAGCCTGCGGCACAACAAACAAGGCGTCCTCTCTATGGCAAATGCGGGACCCGGCGCGAACGGTTCGCAGTTCTTCATTACGCATGGACCTACTCCGCATTTGGATAACAGACACACCGTCTTCGGTCAAGTTGTCGAAGGCTTGGATGTGTTGATGTCCATTCCCGAACGCGACCCGGGCAACGTCAACGCGCCCGCAGTGAAGATGATTAGTGTCTCCATCGAAGAATCCTAAGCGCTCCAGCGTTAGAACGACAATTCTTCGCGTCGTTGCGCTGATTGTCGTTGTCGCGATCACCGTTTATATTTTCAGCATCCGCGACCATGTTGAAGAATTTGCCGCGTATGGATACCCTGGCATTTTCCTCATCATGCTGATGGCAAACGCGACGGTATTTCTGCCTGCGCCGGGCGTGGCGGTAGTATTTGCCATGGGCGGCGTTAGCGCTTTCCATCCGCTTTTGGTCGCGCTTGCAGCAGGAACGGGCGGCGCAATCGGCGAACTTTCGGGCTATCTCGCGGGCTTTAGCGGACAAGCCATTGTCGAACGCGCCGATGTTTACGAAAAAATCAATCCGTGGATACAAAAATATGGCGGATGGGCGGTCTTGGTTCTATCCGCAATTCCCAATCCGTTTTTTGATATAGCAGGAATTGCCGCAGGCATGGCAAAAATGCCGCTGTGGAAATTCCTGCTTTTTTGCTGGGTTGGACAAATTATAAAAATGGCGCTGTTTGCCTATGCCGGCGCCTACTCGATTGATTGGGCGATGAAATTTCTGTAACGCGACATTTATGTCGCGACGAGGAGACTTTCAATGAGCGATTACTCAAAACTGGATTCATACATCGAAAAAAATCTCGATGAAAACTTGAAGGAACTTGCGCGTTACGTTTCGCAGCCGAGCGTCAGCGCGCAAAATCTTGGACTGAATGAATGCGCGCAAATTGTCAAAGAGATGTTGGAGAAGCGCGGCTTCGCGGCTGAGATTATCCCAACCGACGGCGCGCCCGTTGTCTTTGCGGAGCGTAGCGGCAAGAGCGATAAAACCCTGCTCATCTACAACCACTATGACGTGCAGCCGCCCGAACCGTTGGAGTTATGGGAAAGTCCGCCCTTCGAGCCAACCATCCGCGAAGGGAAAATGTATGGGCGCGGCGTCAGCGATGACAAGAGTCATCTCACCGCGCGGCTTTTTGCGATTGACGCGATCCTTGAGCAGGATGGCGAACTCCCGTGCAATATCAAATTTGTGATCGAAGGCGAAGAAGAAACTTCCAGCGTTCACCTGCACGATTTCGTCATGCAAAATCTGGATAAACTCAAAGCCGACGCCTGCATTTGGGAATTCGGCGGCGTGGATCATCGCGAGACGCCCATGCAGTATCTTGGTTTGCGCGGCATTTGCTACGTGGAGCTTTCCGTCGAGTCGCTTTCAACCGACGTTCATTCCGGTTTGGGCGGCAGCATTTTTCCCAACGCGGCATGGCGGCTCGTTTGGGCGTTGAACACCTTGAAGGGCGAAGACGAGCGCGTCCGCATTCCCGGCTTTTATGACGACGTCGTTCCGCCGACCGCGCGCGATATTGAATTTATGGAAAAACTTCCCGACGTGGCGGATGAATATAAATCGCGTTATGGCGTTAAAGAATTTATCAAAGGCTTGAAAGGCGGCGTAAATTTGAAGGTCGAGGAAGTCTTCACGCCCACTTGCACCATCTGCGGATTGACCAGCGGCTATCAGGGCGCGGGATCGAAAACAGTGCAGCCCGCGCGCGCCTCCGCCAAAGTGGATTTCCGCCTCGTGCCAACTCAAACGCCCGCCGATATTTTGAAAAAACTCCGCGCTCATCTTGACGCGCAGGGATTCAGCGACGTGGAAATTACCTTCCTCGGAGGCGAACCTGCCGCGCGCACCGATCCCGATCATCCCTTTGTCAAACTGGTCGTAGATTGCGCAGCAGGTGTATTCGACGCGCCCATGGTCATCGTGCCGATGGTCGGCGGTTCGGGTCCCAGCTATCCCTTTGTGCATGAACTTAATTTGCCCGTCGTTACGATGGGACATGGCTACCCCGATACCCGCGCCCACGCTCCCAACGAAAACATCCGCATTGACCTGTATCTTAAACACGCCAAACATGCCGCGCGGGTGATCGCAGAATTTTCAAAGTGACCTTATTCACTCCAAATTTGTGACTTTCTTTTCGGGATTTGCGCTTATAATCGTATTGTAATAAATTTCACAAATTGGGCTTTGTAACCCCTTGGAGGTATTTATGTTTGTTGGCGAAAGAATGTCCCATCCTGTTATTTCAGTGACGCCTGAAACGTCCATCCACGATGCGCTTGCCATGTTCAAAAAAGAGCACATCCGCCGCGCGCCGGTCATCAAGAACGGAAAATTGGTCGGCATCGTTTCAGAGCGCGACCTGCTCAACGCATCGCCGTCTCCCGTCACCAGCCTTAGCGTATGGGAGATGAACTACTTGCTCAGCAAGGTGACTGTTAATCAAGTGATGAGCAAAAAAATAAAAACCGTTGATTTTGATACGCCCATCGAAGAAGCCGCGCGAATTATGGCGGATTCGAAAATTGGCGGTATGCCTGTGATGCGCGCTGGTAAAGTCGCGGGTATGATCACCGAAACCGATTTGTTCAAAATTTTCCTCGAGCTGATGGGTGCGCGCACCAAAGCCATCCGCGTAACCGCCGCAATTGACGATATGCCGGGTCAGCTCGCAAAAGTGACCAAAGCCATTGCCGAAGCGGGCGGAAACTTTATCTCCTTTGGCATGTTCTCAGGCGATGATCCCAGCACCAAAGTATTAACCTTTAAAGTCGCGGGTATCAAGAAGGAAGATGTGAAGAAATCTTTAGAGAAAGTTATAAAAAAGTTTTGGGATGTGAGATTGAGTTAGCGGCTCGAAACGACGAAATCAAAAAGACCTCCAAGAGATTGCAAAAATCGTCTTGGAGGTCTTGCTTTAACATTACTGGTAGATTATTTTTTCCCGCAGGTGCATTCGCCCCCGTTGTGCTTGTCGCAGGGGGCTTGCGATTTTCGACGCAAGGCTTCGAGCTCGTCCCAGGGTTCGATCTCTTCGCGCGAGAAGGTCATGTGCTGCGGGCGGTCTTTTCCGCTTTCAATCAATACCGTTATCTTGTCGCTCATCGGGCTGATGTCAATTACTTTGCCTTCGCCCTTGGGCGTGACCACGCGTTTATTGCGTTTGGGCAGGGTTTTGCGCGCTTCGACATACTGTTCATATTCGTAAATGAGACAGCAGCGCAAGCGTCCGCACATGCCGGTAATTTCGTTGGGCGTGAGCGAGATGCCCTGTTCTTTTGCCATCTTGATCGAAATAGGCGAAAAGTCGGTTAGGAACTTTGAACAACAGCGTGTTTCGATGCCGCACGCGCCCATGCCGCCGAGAAATTTCGCCACATCGCGCGGACCAATCTGGCGCATTTCGATATTCGCGTTTGGATATAGGTCGTGCATATCCCTTTTCAGCGATTTGAGGTCAGCCTTTTCGTCGCCCTCGGCGCTGAATAAAAAGGTCAGGCGCGAGCCGTCGTAGTTGTATTCGGCGGTGATAACCTTGACTTCTTTTAGACGAAGTTCGGACGCGCGCGCGCGGCAATTGATCATGGCTTCGGTTTGTTTCGCCTGCCAGGATTGCTGTAATAATAAATCGCGCGGGGTGGCGCGCCGTTCGACGGATTTCCAGCCGCCTTCGGGGCGGGGCGGCTCTTCTTCAAGAATTTGAATAATTTCGCCGAGGTGCTTTCCGCGCGAGGTGTCTACAATCACATGTTCGCCCTTTTGCAGGTCGCTAAGGTTTCCCGAATCAAAGTGGTAGATTTTGCCTATTTTTGTAAATCGAATGCCAATAATGTTAGTTTGCATGGGCGCAATTATACCGTATGGCAGGGGCGTTAAAATCATCGCAGGGACGCTACATTGTCGCGTCCCTGCGATGATAAACATAAATTGGAATTATTTGACAAGTTGGATTTCAGGCATGGAGTATGCGTCGAAGTTGTATTCATCTTTATATTTGATGACGATATTGCTCTGTCCGTCGGAGCGGATCATATAGCCGATAATCTGGCTGTGAAAGCCCTCCTCTGATGCGCTGCCATTGAGGCGGATTTCCGCGCCGGGCGCAAGGATTGTTCCGCGAAGCGAGGCGTCTTTTCCGAGGTTGAGGGTGACAAGGTTGTTATTATCTATGGGCAGGTAGAACAACAATCCGGCGAAATCGCCGCTCGCGGGGGCTTTCAAATCAACTTTGGCTTGTCCGTCAATACGCAACTCTCCGCCTTCGATTTTTATGATGACGTTGCTGCCTTCCAGCGAGTCTTCGCCTTTGAGTTCGAAATCGGTGTCTGTGATGCAGTAGACGCCCGCTTCCAAATATTGCACCCCCTTGGGCGGAAAGGATTCTTTTTCCGACCAGCTGCCCGAACTCATGGTTTTTCCATCGGGCAATATCTCGGCTGTTTTGTGGCAGCCTAATTTCGGCATGATAAATGGAGGCGGATAGGAGCGCGGGCTGCGTCCCGTCAATATTGGAAAAGGCGTGATGAGTTTCGGCTTCTGTATATTCGCGCCGCCGACAACTTTGACGTCGTAGCCTTCATCGAGGCGGATGCTGCCGTTTCCGTTTTGTATCAACGCGCAGTCGGGATTGTTCGAGTTGACGAAAATTCCCCCGCCGTTGACGGTGATAGTCGATTCTCCATGAATCCAGAAGGCTCTCTTGTTTTCGCAGTCGCTGGTCGGCGCAAGGCTGATGAGCGCGTCGCCGTCCATAATCTCTCCGAGTTCCGCTCTTTTTGTGCGCGCAATCGCTTCGGCGCTGACCGTCATCTGGTTAATTCCGATCACCTTCCCGAAATACGCAGGCACGCGCGACGTAATCGTGACTTGAATATAGTCCACGTCGTCTTGGTAGACGCCCGTGTTGGGCGGGCTGTGGACTTCCACGCTGTTGCCGACGCCGTTGTTATCATAGCCATTGGCTTTGGCGATTTCGTAGGTCTTGTACGCCCATTCGGATTGCGCCCCCTTGACGCGGGCTATCGCTCCGCCCAGCGCGGTGGTGTCGGCTACGTTTTGAACATTGCGTTTTTCGAGAAAGGCGCGACCACCGTCTACCGCAAGGGCGGTCATGCCGATTAACCCGATGAGAGCGAATACGATCAAAATAATGGCTTGACCGCGTTCGGAATGAATGCTTTTTTTGATGCGATCTCCAGTTTTCTCTGCGCCTAAGGGGCGGTGCATGAAGGACTTAATATCGTATTGGCTGCGCTGGCGTGTAAAGTTATCACGCCTGTCCCAATCATAGTTTCAACGAAGGGATAGGTAATTGGGTGATCGAATCTGACGGTGACTTCTATTGAATTTGATGCGCCGCCTGTCGAGCCTTCGCACGGGGCGCCGTTTATGGCTACGTCAACATCGCCGTCTGCGAGCGTTACAACGTCATTCGCTGTTGATCTGGCGCGCCATCTAATGCCGTCTGCGTCCGTCGGATTAATCGAACCATACACCGCGCCTTCCTGCGCGGCGTCGCGGATGGCGACGTATTGAAAGAGCGCCAGACCGAATTCGACCGCGCCTGTCAGCAGCATGAGCAGAATCATCAGGCTCACGGCGAGCTCTACCAGACTTTGTCCGCGCTCTTTATTGGGAGATACCATAGTCTTTTTCATAATACTACTGCGCTATCAGTTGAACAGTTTCACAGCCCGGCGTGCTGAAGCGGATAATAATTTGCTTGGTGCCGCCGTTCACGTTTTTATTTACGAAGTTTACCTGCAAGGAGCCTTGCGAGTTTGGCGCTATGGTGGGCGGCGGGACATTGTTATTGACGTCGGACGTTTTCAACGGGCTTGTATAGGCTGTGCTTGAATTCGTCCATAGAACGGTTCCGTTAAGGGCGGCGTCTAAAACATATTGATTAGGGGGGGCGTTCTTATTGTTCGGGTAGGTAATCTCAAGGTTCAATAACCTTAGCGTGAACGCGTTGTTATTGTTGATTTTGACGCTCATGTAATATTTGCTTGTAGAAGCCGAGAACGAACTGAATTTAACGTTGCAAGACAGATTAGGACCAACCGTCACTTCCGCCGACGCTGTGGACGAAGCGGTTCCCGAGGCGGCGGTTACGTTTTGCGCGACGGCTTTCGCGTTGATGACGTCCAGTTCTGTAGTTTTATAATTCTTTCCCGAAGGCGCTATACAATCTATCGAGCCGCCCGGCGGAATGGTGATTGTGCCTGTGCCGCAAGTTGGCGCTGCGGTATCCGTATAATTTGTGAACGTAAAAGGCGACGTTAGGTTGACGCGCCCCGTATTGGTCAGTTTGTATGTGTACATGACGGACGCACCCTCGCCGTTTACGGGCGGCGCGGAAAGGGTCAATAACAACCTTGAAGTTCCAGCGGCGGACGTCCACACTTTTGCAGTGGCTGGCGCCGAGCTATAGGGCGTTCCGCCGCGCGTCGCGGACGCGGTCGCTGTGTTGACCACGAAACTGAAATTATCCAGTTCGGTTGTTGTGAACGCGTGCAAACCTGAGCACGTCATCGTTGCTAACGGGGCGAGGGACGTTACGGCGGAACAGGTAATTCCCGTTGTGACAAGGTCGTCGGTAATTGTGAAAGGCGGCAGCAGCGTTACGTTCCCTGTGTTCTTAACCGTGTATGTATAGGTGATCTCGTTTTCCTTTTGCGAAGTAAGCGGATCGTCCTTGGTCGCCACGTCCGGCCAGGCTGTGTTCGACGTTGTGGCGATGGTCAGCGATAACTGGGGATTCGCCGTAACGGTCACGTTTGCCGTGTATTTATTAGACGTTTCGCCGCCGGCGGTTGCCTGGGCTTGCAGCGTCAGGAGACCGCTGTCCAAGTCGGGCTGTTGGGCTGGGTAAGTTGCCGTGCAGGAAACAAAATTATTTGCGGGGACTGACCCCGGGCAGGTAATAGTTGAGAAGAGGGCTAAGTCGCCTGTAAAATTCATAATCGTAATGTTCGGCGAACTGAGCGGCGCAGCCGTGTTATTGATAACCTTGAACGTATACCCAATGGTCTGCGGTAGTGTGGAAATATCTGTGGGACTGGGCGTGATGATTAAACTCAATACTGTGGTCAGCACCGTAACCTGGTTCGATAATACCGCGAAGCTTGTTATCGCGGCGCTGTCTGTTATCTGATCGTATTTGTTATATGAAACGGCAGCGGTTGCCGTATTGACGATAAAGCCGTCGTTCTTCTCTGGGGGTGTGACGGCATGATCTCTGTAGCAAGCCGAGATAGGCGCGGTTGCGCCGGGCGCGAGTTTTGCGCCTGAACAAATAAGCCCCAACTTATCGTCTGTGATGGTGTAGTTAAGCAGCGTCACGTTGCCCGTGTTTTTCAGGGTGTAGGTATAGGTGACGCTCGTTGTAGTCGCCGTTTTATCCGCGCTTTTGACGATTGTGAGCGCCGGGTTTTGCGCGGCGTAAATGCGCGTGGTTGCGGGAGCGCCTACATCGGCTTTTGGAACGCTGCTGATTTGGTTGTCTACATAGCCCCTATCTACATCCGCCTGTTTAATTGTGTAATATCCTTTGCAGACGTAAGACGCGCCGGGCGCAAGCGTTGTTGGCGCGGTGGAAGGCGAACAGGTCGCGGGGTCCAGCGTCAGGTCTCCGGTCATTGTGAAACTGAAAGGCACAGGGGATTTTGCGTCGGTCGTGCCGATGTTTGTGATAGTGTAGATATATTCCACGATTTGATCTGCGGCAGTATACGCCGCCGCGGGACCGCTAATCGTCAATTGAGTCTTGCCGCCGGTGGTCGTCCAATCTGGCGGGGGAGTTGCTACATAAATATCCACAGAAGCGAGGATGGTGCGTTCGCTGGAGGAGGTGATTGTAATCGGGTCAAACGGCACAATATTGACGATGGGCTGCCATTGAGAGACAACCTCTACCGTAATGCGGTCTCCGTTTTGAGCGTTGTTATATGGTCCGCATGTGTTGGGGATAATTTCTCTAGGAGTCAAATTCGCGTCTTGCACGCCGCCGTCATATCCAATGGTGACGCTGTCGAATCGGTTGATAAAGCCAAGATTTCTGGCGGCGTTTTCGATACCGGGGCAATCTTGATAGTAGGGTACGCCGCTTGGGCTTGTGCCTGTCGCCGAGCCGTAACGGGCGGCTTGGCGCGCGGCGGTGACTGTGGACGCGTAAATGAATAACAAGCGTCCGGTTTCCATCATGCCGTAAAGCAATGTCAATAAAATGGGCAAGACGAGCGCAAATTCCACCATCGCC